>JAISZB010000250.1 GCA_031269465.1 Clostridiales bacterium
AGCTTCGACGTTCGCAAGTTGGACGGAGCAAAGCTGTCTGCGGGAATCAGCTGTAAGAAGCTCAAGCCTCTGGAGAAGCGAAAAGCAACACTAACAGAAAGAAGCATGCGGCTTCCTCCCCATGCCTAAAGGCGGGGGTATCCGCCGCATAACAACTGTGGATGAATAATTGAATAAACCTTCTAGGAACATATCTTTTAAAGGTCATCTGCAAAAAGATTCAGACATTTCGCGCAGCAACTGTTTTAAGGAAATAATGCTTTTGGCAAAGGCGGTGCTTATGAACACTAAAATTCCATATGGGATGAGCGACTATTCAGGGTTGGTTGAGGAGGGAGGCGCTTACATTGATAAAACTGAATTCATTGAATTGCTGGAGAATTCAGTTAACTTTATAACGTTTTTTCGTCCTAGAAGATTTGGCAAGACACTTTTCATATCTACTTTGCAGTATTACTATGACTATAAATACTCAGACCGGTTTGATGAGCTGTTTGGAGGAACTTACATTGGAGCCCATCCAACGCCTCTTAGAAATAAATTTGCGATTTTGAGATTTGATTTTTCCGGCATTGAAACGTCTGAAGCTGAAAAGACGCAGACTGAATTGAAACAAAATGTAATTGTGGCGATAAATGATTTCATAGCGAGCAATGCCATCAATGTCACTCAACGCATTGACACTGAAACGTCTCCAGCCTTAATTTTGAAACAATTTCTGTACTATGCCGCCAAGAATTTCAAGCATCCCGTTTACATACTGATTGATGAGTATGATCATTTCGCCAACAATATGCTCGGAGCTCACTTCAGTGACTTCAAAGAAGCTGTAAATCGAGGAGGCTTTGTTCGCTGCTTTTTTGAGACTCTCAAAGAGGGAGCAGGCATCAACGTCTTCAAAAGAATTTTCATAACCGGGGTTTCTCCAATAACCAAAGACAGCCTAACCAGCGGGTTCAATATCGCCTTGAATTTCACCAGGAGGCTGTCCTTCCATGAGATGGCAGGATTCACTAGAGACGAGGTAGCAAAGCTTATAGATGAAACCATCCCATCTGGTTTTAACAAAGAAGCGATCCTGAAGCAGATGGCTTCGCTTTACGATGGCTATAATTTCGTTGGATCAAACGCGCAAAAAATCTTTAACAGCAGCATGGTTCTATATTTCCTAGAAGAATGCAGAAACAATGGAAAGCCTCCAATTGTTCTTCTGGACTCAAACGTTTTAAGCGATTATTCAAACCTGAAAGCTCTTGCATCACTTGATTTGGGAGAGTCGAGCGATGCTGGCCACAAGCAGATTGCCGCAGCGAAAGAGCGCAGAGAAGAGGCTCTCATGTCCATTATAAAGGGAGAGCCGCAATTAGCTAAGTTTACAGAGGTATTCAACTTAAAAGAATACGATCACAATGATTTCTTATCCCTCCTTTTTTACACCGGATTTTTAACAATACAAACTGATATGTACGACAAAGTGAGCTTAATATTGCCTAATGCAGTTATTAAGAGCATATTCTGCGACTATTTCGCCAATATGTACTTAGGGCCCACTTTGGGCATGAATAACAAGGCTTACGAAGAGGCAATGCTTGAAATGTCTTCCAAAGGAAAAAATGATTTATTTGTGAAATGCTTAGCAGACATCCTTGGCTTGGCGCCTGATCGCATTTACCTAAACTTTTCAGAAAAGCATTTTCAGTTTTTGGGTTATATAGTAGCGCGTGGATATACGGGATACCGAACTGAAATGGAGAAGGATGTCGGGTATGGACATGTGGATCTGGCTTTTCTCCCAAGTGAAATTCCCGTCAACTACTATGCTTTCGAAGAGCTGAAATACATTAAAGCCAGGGATCTAAACCACCCGGTTTAAATTCCCCGGCTCTTGAGGCGCACAGGATGAAAATCATCAAAGAGAAATGGGACGAAGGCTTCAGAGAGCTGAAAAAATACTCCAAAAATCCTGAATACGCAACTCTTCTGGCTGAAGGCCGCTTGAAGATGTGGATAACTGTTTTCAGCACGCACCGATGCCTGGTGAATCAGGAGATTGATGTAAATTCCAAAGACATCGAAATGCGTCTCTGCGAATTTGAATGATTGCTTCAGCCAAGTGGCTGGGCTAAGCATCAAGCTTATCGGGCGCTGCATCCTACAGCTTGTAGAGTGAGCGTGTGAAGAGATATGAGTCATCCTTTGCATTCTTGTTGCTCCACTTAGAGCAGAGATAAGTTGATTTTCTTACATGCTTTTAACTTAATTTTAAACTTAGATCAGTGTTTGTGTTTGTCAACGAAAAAATACAGCAAAGGCGCGCCAAAAAGTACGGCACCTAGACAACACCATAAATGGGCATCTAGCCCAATTAGCATTTATAATGAGAATGATATCGACGATGGGGTCGCGTGAAGTCGTCATGGAGTGAGGGCGTAGCCCAAACGTAATGACGACTTCACGCGACCCGGTGGCTGCAGGTGGTAAGCGCTGCATATTTGGAGTCTCAACGATGTAATTTTGAATCACCAACGCTGTAACCACCATGACCAAATGCTGTACTATTGCACGCGCCTATTTCGAGAAATCGGGTACGATTACGGAGCTTTATAATATAAAGCTAAGGAATAAGATTTAGAATCAACTTCGAGCCAAATTTTTACGAATCAAACACTGTATTTTCAGCGTTTTTTCCAGCTGAAATCCAAGGTCGGCTTTATAGTGCCAGCGCTCAAGAGTAAACACTGAAGAGGAATTCCAAAGCTGTTTCTTCGACGCATTCTTCTGCAGTCTCATAGCCATCAGAGTTTCGGAGATTTTCTGGTGTGTTAGCCAGTACCGTTTCCTCAGCATCTCTTACTATGCAAAGACGAGTACAAAAAGTCAACTTCCTTTTTTCTCTGTTTTCTTGTACTTACAGGCGGCTCTAAAATATTACGCGGCTTTTGCTTGGCACGTTATGCCATATAAGGCTATTTTGCCCATAGCAGTCGGATGCGACTTGAAAGAGCAATTCGGCGGCTTCTTTATGAAGTGTGATGAAACCTATTTCATACAGCTTGGGCATTTGGTCATAGAAACTGGCATGCTCGGCGGCGCCAGGCTTACGCGCAGGCGTCGTCAAATATTGCTTCCAGTCAGGTGCCGGATCATTCTTGCCATAGCTGCGGGGCCGTACGTTTTCAGCGGCAGATTTTCATAGAAAAACTGGATTCTGTCAAAGTAGATTTTAGCTTGTACGCGCTTTCCATTATGCTCAGGCGACAGTCCGTACGTTCTTTTGCCTACAGCGGCAAATCCTGTTTTTC
>JAISZB010000308.1 GCA_031269465.1 Clostridiales bacterium
AAAATGTATTTTCTATGAAAATACATTTTATGGACATTTGTCCATGCCTCAAACACACAAATGGCTTAATATTTTCATCCTTAGTGGTGAAGCGAAGCTTCATAGGGGTTTCTATGAAAATCAGTATATATGGCTATTTTAGAGATTGACTGTCCAATTTCAAGACGCGAAATGCCGATATCAATCGCACGCGCTGTACAGACAATCTTCAAAATCGATTTTTCTATAAGCGTCAGCATAGACGTGCGCTCTTGATCTTGACAAGGATTTTGTGGCGCTTTATAATGCGTTATGCCGATTTGCAGTCAAGCGCCTATTTTGAGGCTTGATGCGCTCAAGCTATACCGATTTTCATCAAATGTTCCTTTTTTGGAGCCTGACTGTCCATTGAGCGGTGCGAAATGACGATATCAATCGTTCTCGCTATGCAGTCAAGCTGCAAAATAGGGAGCTTTCACACGCAGTAGTATATAACAGTTGCAAAAACAGGAGGTTTGTACATGGATAAAAATGCTACAGCAGCCATAATGGACTGCAAAGACGCCACAAATACCGCCTGCTTGGGAAAAAGAAATGCTTAAGACAGCATTGTGCCATCTTTTGGGCATAGATCATCCAATAATTCAAGGGGGAATGGCTTGGGTGTCCGATGCCAGGCTCGCCTCGGCCGTATCAAACGCAGGAGGCCTGGGTATAATCGCAGCAGGAAACGCTTCCCCGGAATATGTCGAAAATCAGATTAGGCTCGCGAGAACATTGACCGACAAGCCGTTCGGCGTCAATGTGATGCTTATGAGCCCTCAATCGGACGAGGTTGCGAAGATAATCTCCGCTCAGAGAGTTCCAGTTGTAACTACCGGCGCCGGATCACCCGCGCCTTACATGGCTTCATGGCTTGAAAACGGGATCAAGGTCATTCCCGTCATCCCTTCAGTAGCGATCTCAATGCGGATGGAACGGCTAGGCGCTACGGCTGTCATCGCCGAGGGAGGCGAAAGCGGAGGCCATGTGGGAGAGCTTTCAACCATGGCGCTTCTCCCGCAGGTATGCAGCGCAGTAAAGATCCAGGTTGTCGCAGCGGGAGGAATTGGAGACGGCAGGGGTCTAGCCGCAGCGCTTATGCTTGGCGCCACAGGCGTTCAGCTTGGGACTCGCTTCATATGCGCGAAAGAATGCGGCGTCCATCAAAACTATAAGGATAAGATCATAAAAGCTTCTGACACATCAACCATCACCACCGGAAAAACTATAGGACTTGTAAGATCCCTAAAAACTCCCTTCTCTAGAAGGTTCAGCAGGCTGGAATCAGACGGCGTTTCCAAAGAAGAGCTTGAGTCTCTGGGAGCGGGCGCTTTAAGGCTTGCCGCAACAATCGGGGATAAAGACAACGGATGCTTCATGGCAGGCCAAATTGCCGGTCTTGTGGATAAAGAGCAAACATCTCTTGAGATAATTGAAGAATTGCTTCTTGAAGCTGAAGCGCTTCTTTCAAGCGCCGGAAAGTGGCTCGAACAGTAGCATGCAGTATACTCGAGCTATAAGGCGTCCGTTGGCGCCGCCAATCACCTATAATGCGGCTTGGCTGTACAGCGAGTGCGATTGATATCGGCATTTCGCACCTTGAAAGCGGACAGTCAAGCCGCATCATTGGCATGCGGATTTGCAACTGAATTAGGAAATTTCATATGCAAAACAGCATGCATTTGAGTGCAAACAGACATAGATAATTTCCTCGTTAAAGGGCTTTGCTAAGTCCGATGGGGACTGCCATTTTTTTTCACCTCGCGGCTCTGACAGACACCTCGCCCCATAAGAGGGCTTCTTCCGTTCCGTCGTCTTTGCGCACTACAAGCCGCAAATCATCGTCCAATGAAACTGCGATCGCGCACTCTTCACTGTGCGGCTTCTTGATCAAGATGCGCTCCCCGATAAAAAGGGCCCTCTTCCTGTACTCATACAGAGCGGTCTTGCGATCCATCCAGCCGCTTGAAGACAGGAACTCATCCATTAATGCCGCGGCAAGGCGGCTCCTTAAGGAGCTTGGAGCTCCTGATGGAAACAGAGCGCCTGCTACGCCCTCAAGCTCCGGAGGGAAATTAGCGCTAGTGATGTTGATGCCTATGCCTAGCACCACCCATTGAGGCTTGCCTGACTTGCCTAGTTTAGCCTCGGCTAGAATTCCTGCGACTTTCCTTCCGTCCACAAAGACGTCATTGACCCATTTTATCCTGGGGCTTATCTCACAGACTTTTTCCAGAACCACGCAAACCGCTGCGACAGAGGCGGCGACTATAAAACTCAAATCCGCGTCAGAATCCAAGATAAAGCTGATATAAAGCCCGCTTCCCCCAGGAGAGTAGAATGTCCGCGAGAACCTTCCCCTTCCTGCCGTCTGAGCGTCCGCAACAACAGTAGTTCCGCTAGGGGATCCATTATCTGCCATCTCCTTGGCAGTTGTGTTTGTAGAAGCAAGCGTTTTAAAGCAAAATGCTTTTTCAGCCAGCGCCTTATCCTTAAGATAAATCAGAAGAGAGTCTCGGGACAGCGAGACTTCGCTCAAATCATTTGAGCTTTCAAAGTTGGCCGCAACCTCATTCGTTGCGGCGATTTTTTTGCTATTGGCCATTCTTGCCTTCCTCCATGCTTTTTATAATGATTTCATCAAAAATCTCTACGCAATCAAAACTCTTGAATTATTGGCTCTTTTAAGATATACTGCAAGAAAGCCAAAAAACGAGGCCTTCGTTATAGTCCATTATCTTTGCATCGTTTTTCAATGAAAATCAGTATATACCGCTTTTCATCAAATGTTACTTTTTTGGAGCTTGATTATCCATTGAAGCCTGTATAATCAAGCTCCAAAAAAGGTATTTTTATATGAAAAGCAGTATAGCTATGCTGATTTGCATATGAAGCTCCAAACAGATGCTGCAAATCGGCATAGATGATTAGGGTGTCTAAGGTGCTTTTTCGGGAAAAACGCCCTGCAAGTATGGCTTAGCCATTCTCGATCGCTGCTCAAAAAAGGCTTTTGGCACCCAAAGCATAGATAATGGATAAACATTATCAAAAATCGGCAAGCAAGGCGCAGTCTAAAGAATAACGGTCTTGTTGCACCGCCGTGAATCGCGTTTTTCGCATGCAGTATTTTGATTCGCATATGAAAGTTCCCACGGGACATTTGAGAGCAAATCAGTATAGCAGGAAACGCTTTTCCCGCCGTAAAAACATCGCCCGACTATAGGAGGAAATATGCTGGATATCAATTTATTTCGCACAAACCCTGATCTGATAAGAGAAAACATCAAGAAGAAATTTCAAGACGCAAAGCTTCCGCTCGTAGATCAAGCCATTTCTTTGGATCAGCAGCTTAGGGAAACCAAAACGGAAGCAGACAAGCTTCGAAATCAAAGAAATGTCGCCAGCAAGCAAATAGGAGCCCTGATCGGAAAAGGCCTCAAAGATGAGGCTGATAAAGCCAAATCCCTAGTTGCGGGGATCGGGGGCGAGTTGGACTCCTTGAAGGCTCGTGAAGATGAACTCAGCGCCAAGCTGAAATCCACGCTCCTTGTCATACCCAATATCATAGCCGACTCAGTCCCCATAGGCAGAAGCGATGAAGACAACGTCGAGGTGCAGAAGTTCGGGGTTCCCTTTATACCGCCATACCCTGTGCCCTATCACATAGACATTATGGAAAAGCTGAATGGAGTCGACTTGGAGTCCGCCAGAAAGACAACTGGAAGCGGATTCTATTTCCTAAAGGGTGAAATAGCGCTTCTGCATTCGGCCATTCTTTCCTATGCCAGGGACTTCATGGTCGAAAAGGGGTTCACTTACTGCGTCCCGCCATTTATGATTCGCGGCAGCGTAGTAACGGGAGTTATGAGCTTTGAGGAAATGGAAGGCATGATGTATAAGGTGGAGGGCGAAGACCTTTATCTGATAGGAACAAGCGAGCACTCGATGATAGGAAAGTTCATTGATTCCCTCACCGATCCTTCAGAGCTTCCGCAAACGATGACGAGCTACTCCCCTTGCTTTAGGAAGGAAGTGGGCGCCCATGGCATTGAGGAGCGAGGAGTCTACAGGATTCATCAGTTTGAGAAGCAGGAGATGATAGTCGTCTGCGAGCCGGAAGACAGCGAAGCTTGGTTTGAAAGGCTCTACCGCTACACAGTGGAGTTCTTCAGATCTCTGGACATTCCCGTGCGCACCCTGGAATGCTGTTCTGGAGACTTGGCGGATCTTAAAGTGAAATCCATTGATGTTGAGGCATGGTCGCCAAGGCAAGAGAAATACTTCGAAGTCGGCAGCTGCTCCAACTTGGGCGACGCCCAGGCCAGGCGGCTAGGCATCCGCATTCGCGGCACAAATGGCAACCATTTCGCCCATACCTTGAACAACACTGTAGTTGCGCCTCCTCGCATGCTCATAGCATATCTTGAAAACAACCTCAATGAAGACGGTACAGTGCGCATTCCGGAAAGCCTGCGCATGTACATGCGCGGCCATGACTTGATATATTGATTCATATGGCATTTCCTATGACTGTCTGAATTTATTGAATATCAGCGTTTAAAGCCTGGTTTTATCAAACCCTGCGCGCTTTCGCACTAATAGACTCCACCATGAATCTTGATATGCAGCGTCTCAATGGATATACCGCTTTGCAGTTTAATGTACCGATTTTGATGCCTGAGAGTCCATTAAGGGTGCGAAATGACTATACCTCTTTTCATTAAATGTTCCTTTTTTGGAGCTTGACTGTCCATTGAGTGGCGCGATTGATATCGGCATTTCGCACTCTCTGTATAATCAACAAAAAAAGGCAGTTTAGTACGAAAATACATTTTATGGACATTTGTCCATGCCTCAAACACACAAATGGCTTAATATTTTCATCATTAGTGGTGAAGCGAAGCTTCATAGGGGTTTATATGAAAAGCAGTATATATCCACATTTCGCACTAATTGTATAATCCGGCATCAAAATCGGAATTATCCAATGCAAAGCAGTATAATAGAGCTCCAAAATATGTACATTTGAATGCAAATAGGGCATATGCGCAAGCCGCTTTATTTTCAGGGCATACTGCGGAACTGCTCTATGCCAAGCATAAGATGGCTGGAAGGCGCATGCCCTCCAGCCATCTTCATCGTCTTCAAGCAAGTAAACTCTGTCCAAGAAATATTGCCTCGATCAATTCCTGATCCTCGGGAAAAAGTCGTCGTCCTCGTCCTCGTCTTCAACTTTTTCCGCAGCCTCCACCTCAATGCGGCGGTACGTCTGCATCCCCGTGCCGGCTGGAATGAGCTTTCCTATAATGACATTCTCTTTAAGCCCGATTAGAGGATCAATCTTGCCTTTGATGGCAGCCTCGGTCAAAACCCTTGTGGTTTCCTGGAATGAGGCTGCGGACAAGAATGAGTCCGTGGCCAGCGAAGCCTTTGTTATGCCCAAAAGAACCCTGGAGCCAGTGGCTGGCGTAAGCCCGGAAGCTACCAGCTCAGCGTTCACCTCTTCAAACTCAAGCCAATCTACAAGGCTTCCTGGAAGAAATCCCGAATCCCCATTCTCATCAATCCTGATGCGCTTTAGCATCTGCCTTACTATTACTTCTACATGCTTGTCGTTTATATCAACGCCCTGGTTCCTGTAAACCTTCTGAACCTCCTGAAGCATATAGTCCTGCACGCCCCTCAAGCCTTTTATCTTGAGTATGTCATGCGGATAGACGCTTCCTTCGGTCAGTTCGTCGCCGGCTTCGACCAGCGCGTTATTTAAAACTTTGATTCTGGAACCGTACGGTATAAGGTATTCCTTCGACTCGTTGGTCGACTCGTCAGTAATTACAACCTCGCGTTTTTTCTTGTTGTCTGTGACGCTCACCCTGCCCCCGGCCTCAGCAATGATGGCCAAGCCTTTAGGCTTTGGCTTTCGCGCTTCAAACAGCTCTTCAACGCGCGGAAGTCCTTGGGTGATGTCTTCGTTGTTTGCTATGCCGCCTGTGTGGAAAGTCCTCATCGTAAGCTGCGTGCCCGGCTCGCCTATTGACTGGGCGGCAATGATGCCGACCGACTCGCCTACCCGCACAATTCTTCCCGATGCCATGTTCGCGCCGTAGCATTTCGAGCACAACCCAATTCTCGAGCGGCAAGTGAGGACAGTGCGGATGTGGATCTTCTCCACGCCGCAGTTCTGTATCCTTTCAGCCTGATCGGGGGTTATTAGGGAATCGGCTGGAGCAATGATTTCTCCTGTCGAGGGATCAATTATATCATCCACAGTCCAGCGCCCTCTAGCCCTGTCCTGGAGCGATTCTATAGACACCACAGCCCCGTCGGAGAATTCCTGAAACGCGGATATCCACATGCCCGGCTTTTCGGTGTCATCCTCCACGCAGTCCCATTCTCTTATGATTATATCCTGGGATACATCAACCAGGCGCCTTGTGAGGTACCCTGAGTCGGCGGTTCGAAGCGCTGTGTCCGAAAGGCCTTTTCTTGCGCCATGAGCGGAAATGAAATATTCAAGCACTGAAAGCCCTTCACGGAAGTTTGACTTAATTGGAAGCTCAAGTATTCCTCCCGAGGGGCTGGCCATAAGGCCGCGCATTCCCGCAAGCTGGCTTATCTGCTTGTTGGATCCTCTGGCGCCTGAGTTTGCCATCATGAAGATGTTGTTATACTTGCCCAAGCCAGCCAAAAGAGCGTCAGAGATATTCAAGCTGGTCTGCTCCCAAGTCTTCGTGACCATGTTATGGCGCTCTTCGTCGGTGAGCATGCCCCGCCTGTACATCTTAGTGATGTTGTCAACTTTATCTTCGGCTGCTTCAATGAACTTCTGCTTGGCATCCGGAATCTCCATGTCAGAGACGGACACTGTAAGCGCGCCTCTGGTAGAGTACATGAATCCCAGCCTCTTTATATTATCCAATACTACTGCCGTATCGGTCGAACCGTACTTATTTATGCACCTATTTATGATTCTTCCTAGGGCTTTTCTGTCTATGAGGAAATTTATCTCGTAGAGGAACCTGTTCTCTGGCATGCTCCTGTCAATGAAGCCGATGTCCTGCGGGATCACTTCATTAAGTATGATTCTTCCCACTGTCGTATCAACCAGCTGCCTGCGCTCTACACCGTCAACCGCAATCGACCGCCTGACTTTTATCTTCGCGTGAAGGCTGACCACATGGTTGTCGTAGGCCATGACGGCTTCTTTCTCATCTTTGAATACTTTGCCCTCTCCCATCTCGTTGTCTTTTTCCAGCGTCAGATAGTATATGCCAAGAACCATGTCCTGCGTAGGCACTGTGACAGGCGCGCCATCTGAAGGCTTTAAAAGATTATTGGGTGAAAGAAGCAGGAACCGGCATTCGGCTTGCGCCTCAACCGACAGGGGAACATGCACGGCCATTTGGTCGCCGTCGAAGTCCGCGTTGTACGCCGTGCAAACCAGCGGATGCAGCTTTAATGCCCTGCCCTCGACCAGCACCGGCTCGAAAGCTTGTATGCCAAGCCGGTGAAGAGTCGGGGCGCGATTGAGCATGACCGGATGCTCTTTTATTACATCTTCAAGCGCGTCCCACACTTCCGTCTGAAGCCGCTCAACCATCCGCTTTGCGGATTTTATATTGTGAGCCAAGTTGGCTTGCACAAGCTTCTTCATGACGAACGGCTTGAAAAGCTCGATAGCCATCTCTCGCGGAAGGCCGCACTGGTATATCTTCAGGTTTGGCCCTACGACGATGACGGATCTTCCGGAATAGTCTACGCGCTTTCCAAGAAGATTCTGGCGGAAACGGCCTTGCTTTCCTTTTAGAAGATCAGAAAGGCTTTTGAGAGGCCTGTTGCCGGGTCCTGAAACCGGCCTTCCGCGTCTGCCGTTGTCAATGAGGGCATCGACCGCTTCCTGAAGCATGCGCTTTTCGTTTCTTACTATGATGTCGGGAGCGCCAAGATCAAGAAGCCTCTTGAGCCTGTTGTTCCGATTGATTACGCGCCTGTACAAGTCATTGAGATCGCTTGTTGCGAACCGGCCTCCGTCAAGCTGGACCATTGGCCGCAGATCTGGAGGAATTACAGGTATTGCATCCAGTATCATCCACTCTGGCCTGTTTCCGGATAACCTGAATGACTCTATCACCTCAAGCTTTTTGATGTATCTTGCTCTTTTCTGGCCAGTAGCGTCTTTCAAGGCGTTTTTGAGCTCCACAGACTCTTTCTCGACATCAATTGCCTGCAAAAGCTCCTTTATTGCCTCGGCGCCCATCCCAACCCGAAACGGTGATGGCGGATTCGGATTCTTCCGATCCTTATAGTCCCGGTAGTCTTTATCTGAAAGAAGCTGTTTCTGCTGCAAATCCGCGTTGGCGCCGGGATCAAGAACGATGTACGACGCAAAATAAAGAACCTTTTCAAGAGATCTCGGAGACATTGCAAGAATTATTCCCATTCTGCTGGGGATCCCTCTGAAGTACCAGATATGGGAGACCGGAGCCGCAAGCTCAATATGGCCCATTCTTTCGCGCCTGACTTTGGACTTCGTGACTTCAACCCCGCAGCGATCGCAGACTACGCCTTTATAGCGGATCCGCTTGTACTTTCCGCAGTGGCATTCCCAGTCTTTCTGAGGCCCAAAGATCCTCTCGCAGAATAATCCGTCCCTTTCAGGCTTTAAAGTCCTATAGTTGATCGTTTCCGGCTTTTTGACCTCTCCCCTTGACCATTCCCTGATTTTTTCGGGAGACGCCAAGCCTATCTTAATAGAATCAAAAACAATGGATTGATCGCTGTTGTTTTGCGGTGTCAAAAGATCATTCCTTTCTGAAGGAATCTGCGCATTGGGGGGCGCGCCTGGAAATCATTAGGCTAAGATCCTTTGCAGGAATGCCGACGCGCAACCGAATGCACCGAATTTGGCGCTTGAGAGTCCGCTTTCAAGGCGCGAAATGCTGATATCAACGCTGTTCAGTCAAGCTCCAAAATTGTGACTTTCCTATGCGCATCAGCATATATGCACTCGTCCGAGCGGATTATGCAAGCGCGCCTTAGCCTATCGCGTTGAGCGTGTCTAGCCCGCGTTTTTCAAGAATAAGAAACTCAGGGCTGTAATGCCGATATTCATTCAATGCTCCTTTTTGGAGCTTTGAGAGTCCGCTTTCAAAGTGCGAAATGCAGATATCAACGCTGTATAGTCAAGCTATACCGATTTTCATCAAATGTTCCTTTATTGGAGCTTGATTATCCATTGGACAGTGCGAAATGACAATATCGGCATTTCGCATTAGCTGTATAATCAAGCTCCAATAAAGGCAGTTTTCAATGAAAATCAGTATAAATAAGATAATTTTCTATGAAAATCAGTATAGTTGTGCATAAGTCATTCCTCGTCTGGATCACTGTAAATGTTCAGCTCTTCTGGCAACCCGACTTCAGGCAACCCGACGACTTCCTCCAAGAAATAGTCCTCGTCCAGAATCTCTTCTTCGTTGAACTCAATCTCTTCGCCAAAGTCATCATTCAGATCTACAAGCTCTTCCTCTTTGTCGTTTTCAACCTCAGCCTCGGCCTCAGCTTCAGCCTCGGCTTCGGCGTCGAGCTCTTCGTCCAGTTCTTTTGTTGTATCGTCAGGCTCTTCTTCGTCATACTCAGAATCGTCAATCTCCGGTATCTCGTCTTCAAATACGACTCTCGTCCGCTTAGGAGCAACCCTTGGCTTGCCGGTTCCTTTGTGGATATAGCTTTTGCTCAGATCGTCGTCCTGCTCGATGCCTTCGATGTTTACGGTCAGATCGTCTAAATCGTCTACGGACTCCTTGATCTCCACCTCTGTCGCATCGGCGTTTAGAACTCTGACGTCCAGCGTCAAGGCCTGCAGCTCTTTAAGAAGCACTCGAAAGCTCTCAGGCACTCCAGGCTCAGGAATGTTCTCTCCCTTGACAATCGCCTCGTATGTCTTGACCCGGCCTATGATGTCATCAGACTTTACTGTAAGTATCTCTTGCAACGTGTATGACGCGCCGTAGGCTTCAAGCGCCCAAACCTCCATCTCGCCGAAGCGCTGGCCTCCAAACTGAGCCTTTCCGCCCAGAGGCTGCTGTGTCACAAGCGAATACGGGCCGGTGGAGCGGGCATGAATCTTGTCGTCAACCAGGTGGTGCAGCTTAAGATAATGCATATATCCGACAGTTACAGGATTATCGAAGAAATCTCCGGTTCTGCCGTCTCGAAGCATGATCTTCCCATCCCGGCTGATAGGCACGCCTTTCCATTCATTGCGGTGATCCCTGTTATCTTCAAGCTTCTCAAAGATATCCTCGTCTAGAATGCCGTGCCATTTGTCCGCAAAGTCGAGCCAGCGCATATTGACATAGTCGTTTGCAAGCTCCAGAGTGTCCATGATGTCTATTTCATTCGCCCCATCGAAGACAGGGGTGGCGATTTTCCAGCCGAGCGCTTTGGCTGCGAGGCCCAGATGAACCTCAAGAACCTGCCCGATATTCATTCGGGACGGCACGCCCAGCGGATTTAGGACAATGTCAAGAGGCCTGCCATTTGGAAGGAAGGGCATATCCTCTATCGGGAGAACCCTGGAAATGACGCCCTTGTTGCCATGGCGGCCCGCCATTTTGTCTCCTACGGATATTTTTCTCTTCTGAGCTATATAAACGCGCACCTGCTGATTAACGCCAGGCGGCAACTCATCCTTGTTCTCACGCGTAAATATTTTGACGTCGACCACGATTCCGCTTTCGCCGTGGGGGACGCGAAGGGAAGTATCTCTCACCTCGCGGGCCTTTTCGCCGAATATCGCCCTCAGAAGCCTCTCTTCGGCTGTAAGCTCAGTTTCGCCCTTGGGAGTGACCTTTCCCACCAAAATGTCATTGGGCTGAACTTCCGCTCCGATCCTGATTATGCCGCTTTCGTTCAAATCCTTAAGGGCGTCGTCTCCAATATTCGGTATGTCTCTTGTTATATCTTCAGGGCCAAGCTTCGTGTCTCTGGATTCGGCCTCAAACTCCTCAATGTGCACTGAAGTGTAGACATCCTCTTCCACAAGCTTTTCGCTCAGAAGTATAGCGTCTTCATAGTTGTAGCCTTCCCAAGTCATAAACCCTATCAATGGGTTCTTGCCCAAAGCCAGCTCGCCGTTGTCGGTGGAGGGGCCGTCCGCGATGATTTCGCCGGCTTCAACCCTGGCTCCTTTATCTATAATGGGCCTCTGATTGATGCATGTGCCCTGGTTCGACCGAAGGAACTTTACTAAATGATAATGATCGACTTCTCCGTCCCTGTCACGCTTTACTGCTATCTGATTGGCGGAGACCCTCTCCACAACCCCGGAATTTCTGCAGATTACCGCGACTCCGGAATCTTTGGCTGTTTTGTATTCCATTCCGGTTCCCACAATCGGAGAGTCTGTTGTAAGAAGCGGAACAGCCTGCCTCTGCATGTTGGAGCCCATGAGGGCGCGCGTTACATCGTCGTTTTCAAGAAAGGGTATTAGCGCCGTAGCAACTGAAACAATCTGCTTGGGCGAAACGTCCATCAAATCTATATGCGTGCGGTCGACTTCCAGGATATCTTCCCTGAACCGGCCGGAAACCTTTTTATGAATGAAATGCCCTTCATCATCCAGAAGCTCGTTGGCTTGCGCGACGGTGAAGTTTTCCTCCTCGTCGGCGGTGAAATACATGAACTGCTCCGTCACCCTAGGTTCGGATCCAGTATGATCAACGAGCCTGTAAGGAGCTTCAATAAATCCGTATTCGTTGATTCTGGCAAATGTTGCCAGTGAATTGATCAGTCCTATGTTAGGCCCTTCAGGAGTCTCTATAGGACACATGCGGCCATAATGGGAGCTGTGCACATCCCTGACGTCAAAACCGGCCCGGTCTCTTGAAAGCCCGCCCGGACCCAGAGCAGACAAGCGACGTTTGTGCGAGAGTTCATCCAAGGGATTTGTCTGTCCCATGAACTGCGACAGCTGGGAGCTTCCGAAGAATTCCTTTATGGCCGCTGTAACGGGCCTAATGTTAATAAGGGCCTGCGGAGTGACAATCTCCATGTCTTGGACAGTCATGCGCTCGCGCACTACGCGCTCCATCCTGGCGAGCCCTATGCGCAGCTGATTCTGAAGAAGCTCTCCTACGGCTCGGATTCGCCTGTTTCCGAGATGATCGATGTCATCTTTGCTTCCGATTCCGTAGTCCAGATGCATTACATAGTTGATGGAAGCCATGATGTCTTCAATTGTTATGTGCTTCGGCACCAGCTTTGAGATTCCGCTTTTTATCATGGCGCTCAGCTCTTCAGCGCTTTCAGAGTTTTCAAGCATTTCTTTGAGCGCCGGGAAATAAACCTTCTCCTTGATTCCGAAATCTTTTGCGGACAAGCCGTATGCAGAGAGATATCCTCCGATGTCCACAGCGAGATTGGAAAGGATCTTGACCTTTTTCTCATCTATTTGAATGAAAACATGAGGCGCTCCAGAGTTTTGGATGCTGTCCGCCAGCTCGGAAGTGACTTTCTGATCAGCCTCCGCTATTATCTCTCCTGTCATAGGATCGCTGACAGCTTCAGCCAGAGTGAAGCCCTTTATTATGTTTCTGAAGGCAAGTTTCTTGTTATACTTGTACCTGCCGACTTTCGCGAGATCGTATCTTTTCGGATCAAAGAACATGCTTTTTAGAAGAGACTCCGAGCTTTCAACTGTAGACGGCTCCCCAGGCCTTATCTTCCTGTAGATTTCCTGCAGGCCGTTCGCAAAGCTGTCTGTAGGGTCTTTTTCCAAAGACGCGATGATTTTTGGCTCTTCACCGAAAAGATCTATTATTTCAGAATTCGTGCCAACCCCAAATGCGCGGATCAGAACAGTTATGGGCACTTTTCTTGTCCTGTCCACTCTAACGCTGAATACATCGTTTGAATCCGTTTCATACTCCAGCCACGCCCCTCTGTTTGGAATGACCTGAGAAGAGATGAGCTGCTTTCCGACTTTATCCTTGTCTATTTTATAGTAGATTCCGGGTGATCTCATGAGCTGGCTGACAATGACGCGCTCCGCGCCGTTTATTATGAAAGTGCCGTTTTCCGTCATGAGGGGAAAGTTGCCCATGAAGATGTCCTGCTCTTTCATCTCCACCACTTCGCCTTTGTTGCGCAGGCGGCACCTCACATGCATAGGCGCTTCATAAGTCGCGTCTCTTTCCTTGCACTCGTCAATGGAATACTTCGGCTCTGAATCAAGAGAAAAATCGATAAACTCCAAGACTAAATTGCCGCTGTAATCCGTTATCGGCGAAATGTCCTGGAACACCTCCCGCAACCCCTCCTCAAGGAACCAGCGGTAGCTGTCCTTCTGCACCTCAATCAGATCGGGCATCTCCAGAACTTCCGAGATCCTCGAGTAGCTCATGCGCAGCGCATTTCCCATTGGCGTTGGCTTAATCCTTTTATTCTCCATGGTACTTATCACCCCTAACAATAGTCACGACAAAAATGCAAAAAAAGAAACTGGGAAAAAGAATGACTTAAAAGCAACGAATCGCATATAATATGATCAGGCGCTTGAGCATCCAACCAAGACATATGTATCTGCACAAAAGGCGTTATTTAAGCTGCCCGCAAAGCCAGTCATATGCAGGGGATTCTTGAAGCGGCGACAAGTGCAAAAAAAAATATGTTGATTTCTGCAAACGCTTATGATATAATTAATAGATTGATGTATTTGCCACAAATTTCGATGCAGTATAAAATGGTATCACTAATTTCAATGTATGTCAAGTTTCTTTAACTGAATTTCATTTAAATTTTTTTACTCTTTTTTCCTTGGTTTTCGACTTGCAGCATTATTGCTCCAATAATTTAGATTAAATTGCTTTCATATGAAATTTTTACCTTTGATATATACCGATTTTCATAAAATGTTCCTTTTTTTGTTGATTATCCATTAAGTGGTGCGAAATGCCGATATCGGCATTCTGCACTCGCTGTATAATCAAGCTCCAAAAAAAGGCAGTTTTCTATGAAAACCAGTATGTCTTATTATCATCCTGTATGTAAACCCATGCGTTATGGCGGCTGGCAAAGCTTTTATCGCTTTGCCAGCTTTTATTTTCTCCAAAGCATCTCTTTCCAAATAGCCGAGCAATATGCCCCTGTCAATGCCAGGCGCATAGCTCTCCCCTAAATACGACAATTCATCTTATAATGCAAGACCTTTTTTCGCCTTAAAGTGACTTCTTATGATCGCATGCCAATTCGCAGTCAAAGCATCGATTTTGGAAAATAACTGTCCGCTTTCAATTGCGGCCATCCAGAATAGGACCTTTCACATGCAAATCAGTATATAAGTAAGACTATGCCCAAAATGAAGCCTGAACATACATAATTAGCCGCTATTTACAATTTCAAGCCTTAAAAAAAGCTTTCCATTGTCGATATGCCGATTTGCAGCCAAAGCAGCTTTGCTGCCTCACGAAACGTATAACCAACTAAATCGACTTGCAGTCAAATGTACCGATTTTGAAACTTGATTATCCGGTTGTATAATCAAGCGCCTAGATCGGAACTTTCATATGCAAATCAGCATAAACTGGCCCTTTCAAATGCCACTCAGCAAGGCAGCCCATGGCCTCAGTCCTGGAGTGCCTGAATATAAGGCTTCACAAGAGACAAAACATTAAACCCGCAAGTTTTTCTCATATATGCTTCTGTTTTAAATCGCAAATCACTTTATTAAGGGGCGCTGAAAAATCAGAATAGCTAAGATCCGTTCTATACTGATTTTCATAGAAAGCCTTTTGGGGAGCTTGATTATACAGCGTGTGCGATTGCCGATATCGGCATTTCGCAACGCTCAGTGGATAATCGAGAAAAGGAACATTGGATGAAAATCGATATAAAATGCAATGAACGCGCCCTGTTTCAGTTCCGGTGATTCAACGTCACTGCAATTCACCCAGGCAAGCCGACAAAAGCTCCATAATGTTTGCGGCGCCGAGCACCCGGCATCCTTCAGGCTTCTTTAAACCCCGCATATTGGCTGATGGAATGACGCATGTAGCAAATCCAAGCTTTGACGCTTCAAGCAACCGCTTTTCAGCCATGGTTACAGCTCTGAGCTCGCCTGTCAGCCCGACTTCGCCGAAAATCATCATGCCTGGATCCACGGCTTTGCTGGAAAAGCTCGACGCTGCAGCCGCAATCACAGCCGCGTCAAGGGATGGTTCTATGATCTTTGCTCCTCCGGCGATATTAAGATACGCATCGCAACTTGAAAGCTTGATTCCTGCGCGCTTCTCCATAACCGCCAGAAGCATCACGCTCCTGTTGTAGTCCAGGCCCGTTGCGGTTCTCCTCGGCACCGGAAATCCGGTTGCGCAAATGAGCGCTTGAACCTCAGCGAGAATTGGCCTGGTGCCCTGGACGCTGCAAGTAACAACCGTTCCGGAAGCGCCGATTGGCCTGCCTGAGAGCATGTATTCTGACGGGTTCGCAACTTCTTTCAGCCCTGAATCCCGCATTTCGAACACTCCGATTTCATCGGTTGATCCGAAGCGGTTTTTGGCGGCGCGCACCATGCGGCAGCTGCCTCCCCGCTCGCCTTCGAAATACAAGACTGTGTCAACCATATGCTCAAGCACCTTAGGCCCCGCTATCGCTCCGTCTTTGGTTACGTGTCCGACTATGAAGATGGAAATGTTCGAGCTTTTCGCTATCTTCATCAAGGAGGTCGTGCACGCCCTAACCTGGGATATGCTTCCCGGGGCGGATGTAGATTCGCTTGCGCTGATTGTTTGAATTGAATCTATAACTACAAGATCTGGGCGAAGCTCGCTTATGGCGGACTCAATTTCGTCCATTCCGGTTTCTGAGTACAAAAGCAGGTTGCCGGTTGAAACCCCCATCCGCTCAGCCCTCAATTTTATCTGTTGAACGCTCTCTTCCCCAGACGCATAAAGTATCTTCCTGCCGTCTTCACCGATGTTCTGGCAGATTTGAAGAAGCAGCGTCGACTTTCCTATTCCGGGCTCCCCGCCTATCAAAATGAGAGATCCAGCGACTATTCCTCCGCTCAGCACATGATCAAGCTCTGATATCCTGGTAGGCATCCTTCCTTCATCTAAAGGCGGGACATCCTTGAGCGCTACAGGCCTCTTGGCGGACGCCGCCGCAGGCTTCACAAGCAGTGCGCGCGGCTCCGGCTCGCAAAGCTCAAAAGAGTTGAATGTTGAGCAGGAAGGGCAGCGCCCCAGCCATTTTCCGGTTTCATAAGCGCAGTTCTGGCATATGTAGACGTTTCTCTTCGCGGCCACAGCACGCTCCCCTCCCAGTCCCAATCGCATCAAATCGCGAGGCGTTTAAATCTCGAGGCGCCTATGCCGATGCGCGTTTTATGCCGATGCGCGGTCAAATAGATTATAATGCTGATATTCATAGGAAACTGCCTTTTTTGGAATTTATACCGCTTTTCATCAAATGTACCTTTTTTTGAAGCTTGATTATCCATTGAGTGGTGCGATTGATATCGGCATTTTGCACTCGCTGTATAATCAAGCTAAAAAGGTAATTTTATATGATAAGCAGTATATCTATAGAACTTCAGTAATAATGAGGCTTGATACACGTGTCTATACTGCTTTGCATTGGATAGTTTCTATTTTGATGTCGGATTAATGCTTCAATAAGACAGTCAGGCATCAAAATCAGCGCATTTGACTGCAAAGCGCTATAAATCCATTTTCAAGCTATATTTTTATATATATACCGCTTTCATCAAATGTTCCTTTTTTGAATCTTGATTATCCATTGAGTGGTGCGAAATTCCGGTGCCGGCATTTTGCACTCGCTGTATAATCAAGCTCCAAAAAAGGCTGTTTTATATGAAAAGCAGTATATATGTCAGCCGCGCTTCCTGGGCGGCAGAATAGCATCCAGCACTGCAAACGCGCGCTTGGCGCGGCAGGTTGCGCCTGCCGCGCATGGGGCGCTTTCTTAGAACGATACTTTAATAACGATTGGCCGCTTAAGCGCTGCATGGCAAAACCCGCCTGAAAGGCTGGATTTCAGCTCCAAATAATTGAGACTGGGCTGGCAGCGCCTGTCAACTCCATGCTGAAGCTTATTTTTCCTGTGATATTCGCATGCTCGCAACCGATGTCTTCCCCGTTCACATTGATGATATAAGTTTTGCTGGGTTCAAGTTCAAGAGTAATCCGCGTGTTTTCGAAACCTTCCGCTGAAAACGCTACAGCTCTCTGCGCAAGGCGAAGATGGCTTATCACCGACCCAGGCACAGTCTCCAAGAGGAGCTTGCCGTTTTTCTCGAGGCGGGTCATCGCCTTGTGGGTTTTGACTTTGTACAAATCCCCATCCGCCTCATAGTCGCTCGCCTTTTTCTTTTCCAGCGACAAATAGTCGCCAAAGCTTAAAGATCCATCTTCCTCAGTGCGGATGACGCTGTCAATGGCAGCCATGCCGAATCCTCCCAGTGCTTATTTTCATAGCCATCCTCTAAGAATGGCTTTCTGCAGCCTTAGCCAAAAGCAGGCTGAAATTCGCGCGCTTTCCAAGGCATAAGGAAAATTATAGCATAGAGGCATATTAGGCGCAACTCTTGCAAGAAGCCTAAATCTTACCCGTTATTTCTAAATACGTTTAAATGGAACAAATGTCTAACATTAAATCTTACATTTCAAACTAAACTTTGTATTATTTTGCCTGGCGCGTTAAACAGTCGAAATTTACTTTGCTTTATTTTAGAAGTTAAGATGCGGGGGCTGCGCATTAAGCTAAGCTCTGGTTTAACCAGTTTATGGTAAAATATAAGATAAAATGGCGAAAATAATGTCGCTTGAATACGTTTTTCAAGTTGATGTTGAAGAAAAATGAATAATTTTTGAAAAGAACTATAGCATACTCAAGCAATTTGCTATATAATAACAGTAGGCTTTAGAGCAAGCCCGCTCCCCCGCCTGTTGTTTAACTCTGTGCAATCAAGCTTCCAAAAATGGAAGTTTCAAATCAGTATAACAAGCCATGATATGCTGATTTGGACTGAAAGTTCCTATTTTGGAGCTGGACTATTCATAAGCTTCACAATCCCAACTTTCCAATGGGCATCGGTATAGATGGCAATTAACGCTCCGACTCGAGATGAAGCGTGGAGATTCTCATAGAGACGCAACTTTCATTAGGATTTGCGGCAGGCATTCTGCAGTGCGCCAAGAAGCGTTTTTCCAAATGCTTTGCATAAATATTCTGTGGCATATGGATGCATGACCAAAAACACGCGAATCAGATATAAACAAGGAACAAAGAGTCGACGCTCTTTGCATATACTGGTGATCAATCAACTCTGATCTTGCTCTAGGATTATTAGTCTTCAAAATCCGAACTTTCGTACTCGCGCTGGCAAGACAGTAAATAAGAATTAAGAACCAGCCATGAAATGACTCAGCTAAAGGCAATCCTGCCTTTTTGAAGTCAAAGGCGCCTATATGGGACATTTCATTTGCAAACAGCATGTAAAAAGCGGAGCCCGCGCAAGGCGACAGCGAGAAAAGCGCGGAAGGAACCCAGCATCGCTCATTTTTTGGCGCAAAGAATTCTTCCAAGCAGCATTCCGCTGGCAATGAAGAAAGGCGGCTGCGGGATTGCGCGCGCATGAACAAGCAGATCGGATTTATCTGCGGTGTTAAAATGCTTCATGTCAAGGATCAGATGGAAAGCATGCCGTGAAAGCTAAAATCGGAGCTTTCCATCACTAATCAACATAGTGGAAATAATAATTGCATCCTCATCTTTCGCAACCCAAAAACCCCTGGGCATTCTCGCAGTCTAAAAGACTTGCCGTTTCATCGATCAGCCTTAATAGGCGGACGGCTTCTTGGCAATTGCTAAAATGTTTCCTAAGAAAAAATCAAGCTTCTTTTTTACCTCTAAAACTATAGTGATTCGCATATGAAAGTTCTTGTTTTGGTGTTTGCAGTACAGCGAGCGCGAAATGGCGATAACAATCGCACCTTGAAAGCGCTGAATTCACGCACTTAATATACTGCTTTTCATATAAAATCACCTTTTTTGGAGCTTGATTAAACAGCGAGTGCAGCATGCCGATATCAATCGCACCACTCAATGGACAGTCAATCTCCAAAATAGGAACATTTGATGAAAAGCGGTATAAAATCAGCGCCAGTGGACAGTCAAGCTCCAAAATAGGCGCGTTTGACTTCAGCTCGGAATAGATCTCGCTTTTAAAATATGGCAAGCAAAATAGCCGAAAGGAGACGCTGAAGGGCTTTTCCGCTTGGAAGCGGATATGCCAATGCTTCTTGAAGCGATCCTAAAATCGCGCATTAAATGCCCGCAAATGACAAAGCCCTCGCAGCAATGCGCCTTGGGATAAATAAAATGCGCACCGAATGAAATCTTCTAAAAGAAGCATAAACGCAGCATTAGGTTCGTTTAATGAGACGCGTAAAAGTTTTGATATGGGTATTTATACTGTCTTTGGCGCTATTAAGCGCCGCTCTCTGTTTTTTGGTGTTCTTTTGGGACAACTTGATAGACGATCTGAATACTGTGGAGCTAAAAGCCGCATCACTGACAATCGAAGAGACGCCTGACCCAGAGCCGTTTCCCTCCCCAACCATGGCTCCGTCCCCCACCCCTACTCAAACGCCCGCGCCTTCAAGGCCAAACATTGTGGCCCTCATAGATCCCGGTCACGGAGGCCGCGACGCTGGCGCCGCAATCGACGGAATATATGAAAAGGACATTAACCTCAAGATAGCAGTGAGGCTCCATGAGCTTCTTCTCGCATACGAAGGCGAAGAGTTCGGCGTAATGCTGACTCGCAGCGACGATACATATTTGACATTGGAGCAGAGAGTCAATATGGCGAATGAACTCTCAGACTTCTTCTTTTCCATTCACTGCAACGTATATGAATTCAACAGCGCCACCCATGGCGCCACGATATTTTACAAGAGCCATCCTGAAGACAAGCCTTTTAGCAGCGAAGAAATGGCTTCCGTACTCCAACGCGGAATGATTGACGCTACTGGAGCAAAAGATCGCGGAATAGGATATTCCGATGAATATTACCTCCTAAACCACACGCGCGTCCCTACAAACATAGTTGAAGCGGGATTCATGAGCAATCCTTCGGAGTTAAGATTGCTAACCGACGACAATTACATAGACAAAATTGCGCAAGGCTTGAAAAACGGAGTTCTAAACCTTCTGAATCTGGACGGCGGCGCCGCTAATTGATTTTTGGGCATGACGCTGATTTATACCGATTTTATTCTTTGTTCCATTTTTATTGATTATCCATTGAGTGGTGAGAAATTCCTATATCAATCGCACCACTCAGTGGATAATCAACAAAAAAAGGAACATTTGATGAAAAGCGGTATAACTTCATATCGGCATATGAGCGCATGAATGCTAATTGGCGTTTCTCAATCGGAAATTCAACAGTTGGACAGGTGTCATTGATATGAGCTGCTCTCTAGAACGCAAGCTCTTAGGCTTAAAAGCAACCTCTTCTTTTTGTTTGCTTGCGCTATAGGATTATCATATGAATTACAGCTTTAGAGTGCTTCTAATTTTAATAACAGTCGCCTTTATTATACACCTTTCAATAAATAGAGAATTGATTGTTTATACCATTTAAAGAATGTTTCTTACCATATAGGCGTTTATATTAACTGCCTATTTTGGAGCTTGGTTGTAGAGCAAGCGTGATTGATATCGGCATTTCGCACCTTTAAAGCGCATAATCAAGCTCCAAAAAAGGTAATTTTATATGAAAATACATTCTATGGGCATTTGTCATGCCTCAAACACACAATTGTCTTAATATTTTACCCTTGGCGGTTAAGCGAAACGTCATAGAGGTTTATATGAAAATCGGTATATTTGATTGCGCGCCCATGAACCCCTGCATTGCTATAATGATTTGCATTGAATGTTTCTATTTGAATAGGCGCATTTGACTGCAAATCCCGGTGTAATGTGCAATGCCAACGTTTTCCAATATATTCTAAATTTATCCATATGCATGTAAAAATAGCTAAGTTTTTTTGAAATATATGTATAAAATTCTTGTTCTGTCCCCATAATAACTACTGTAGAGGCAACCGCAACAAAGACGTGGCGGTGGCGTTTCAGCTCAAAGCGCATTTGCGCCGCCAGCTTGGAATACTCTATAGTACTTACCCCAACGGGAGAGCGAAGGGAGGTTATTAGGATGGACGACAACAACAAAAAAGGCAAAAACACTCAGGATACAACAAAGAAAACAGACAGATCAGACCTTGGCGACGACAGCAGCTATTCAAAAAAGTAATTCGCCCTGAATAGTTACTAAACGTCCGCTGGGTTAGTTGTATGGCATTTGAAAAGCCCGGCTATTTCGCTCTTTTTCATACGGAAGATAAAAATGCTCTTAAGTTTCAATTCAAGGCGGAGTAGCCGCGCATTTCGGATGCTGTCTATGAAGCCCTCTGACATAGGATGGTCACTTCGCCGGCATGGATTCCAAGCTTCGAACCAATGCTTGCATAAATGCATGCGCTTTAGTCCGCGACAAAGGAGTTGCCAGGCAGAGGCAAAAAGCAGATACAGAGTTCAACCCCGTTTTCGGGGGCCAGTCGAAATAAAATTTCCAAAAAAGGGAGCCGCGCTTTGCGCGGCTTCCTTTTTTGCTCGGTTTCAACCTTCGGCAGGAGACTCCACTAAGACCTTCTTCAAATTTTCATCTACTTCTACATTGCGCTTCAGCTTTTTTGCAAAGTAATTAAGATCGTAAAATGTCTCTCCTTCAATCGTTTTTGGGTTCGCAAGCCCTTTTGCGCTCAAATCGTATAAAAAGCTCAGCTCCGACGCGTATATGCTCTCGCCGATCCTGTAGGCGGGAAACGGCGATTTCAAAACTTGAAGGCGCTCTTCTCCAAACGACGCGGAGTCAGTAGACTCCAGGAAGTGCGGATTGCTTATCGCCTCGCCGTAGGCTGCGCTCACCTTGACATTCGATGTTACAGTGAAGTTGTCGGTAATGGGCTGGGTTTTATTCACCGCCATCTCGTCTACATCCATGTAGGCTATAAGCTTTACCCTCGGATAGCTGTCCGCAACCGCGCCATATATCCTCTTTAGCTCATCCGCAGCCATCTGGGTGCGATAGACGTGATCCCGGCTCGTATAGAAGCTGACCGCAAGCTGGCTTATCATTATGGGTTTGAAACGCTGGTACGCATAGTAGATGCTGTCAAGAGCCTTCAAGGTGTCGCTGGCATAAGATCCGTTTTCTATTCTTTCATAAGAGCGAAGGCCTACCCAGTCAACCCATTGATCTCCGGGATAAAACCTTTCGGAATCCGCCACTCCCGAAGCGTCGACGCTCCAGACAAATGCGGCGTTTGAAGCCTTGTTCCTGAACTCCTCCCTGGCATAGCGGAAAAACTCAACATACGCTTCAGAGTCCGAGCCATAAGAAAGCGGTTCAGGAAAAAACTCTACAAATATAGGGACGTAGAACTCTCCGAACTTTTCGGCCAGCTCGCTTATCAAAGCCTTATTGTAAGGATTGTATGAGTTTTGCGGCTTTATTGCGATTAGAGGCGTGCGCCTCTGTGCGATGCAGCTCAGCACCCAGGTGTCTGGAAAAGGATTTCCGGCCTTAAGAGTGTAGATGGACACAGCATGCTTTTTTCCGGCCTTGGAGTCCATCTCATCCATTTCAAAGTTAATCGACTTGTTTGACAAGACGTATCCCCCGATGTAGCAGCCTTCAGCTGGCTCATAGAGGCCCAATGAATAGGCGCCCGACTCATAGAAAAGGCTGTATTCCTCGGGAGCCTGCTGAAAGCTCCCCGCTGGCAGAGCCTCTGGCGGCTTCTCCAGCGATTGCTCAGGCTTTTTGCTCGAGCAGCCTGCTAAAGCCGCGACAGCAAGACATATCGAAATTAACTTCCTAACTTTCATTTTTTACCTTTGCCTCCTGCAAATAAACATTTATAGCTTCCAGGTAGTGAAGAGGGAAGCCTTTTCCGCTTGTCACCCGGTAAATCCTCCTCATGCCGTCATATGGCACGGACTTGCGCCCTCCCTCGCCAGCCTGAGCCGCAAATCCCGCCAGTTCTGGAAACGGCAGATAATAGACCTCGTTGTAGAGCCTGAAGGATATCAGAATGAAACATATGCCGCCCTGCTTCTGGTAGGCTTCCATGAAGCTCATCTGGTGGCTATGTATATTGCTAAGAGGCAGATATCCCATATTCGTCTCTTTGGCGTCGAAGCATACGGGAAAGCCTTGCACTGCGCCAATGTAGTCCACTGTGCTCGTCTTGCCGAAATACGCCTTGCTTATTGTGTGCCTTTTATTATCGACCTCGATAGGAGTGATGGGAGTCGGCACTTTCTGTATCACGGCCAATCCTCTTTGCCTGTACAAATCATTTGTCATATTGATCATTTCTTCCAGCGCGCTGCCCCTTAGACCTCGCGAATTCCAATATCCCATATTCCATTATCTCCTTGGAGCGCAACGCTTAAACGCTTAATTCCAAAAATTTACCTTTTCAGCATCGACCAAGCGCTCCGCCTGAGCGTTTCAATCCCCCTCCACCCCGCGGATGTCCTCTTGAATGTCATTTCAAACTCTTCTTCTCCCATGCGCGACACCCACTCAAGGCTCACATGCGCGGCCTTCGCCTTCTCAACCCAGGTACTGCCCGGCTTGTTCCATGGGCAGGCTCTTTGGCATTCATCGCATCCGTATAGATGTCCGCCAAGCATTTCCTCCTCTTCTTCATCCAGCGTTTTTTTCTGGGTAAGGTATGACAAGCATCTGCTGTAATCCAAAATATAGCCATCGCCGCTCAAAGCGCCTGTAGGGCACGCATCGATGCAGCGCCTGCAGCTTCCGCATGAAATTCCGCCTGAGATGGCATGCCTGTTTTTTACGGCTGCATCCAAGAGCATTAATCCGATATTGAAAAAAGAGCCCTTGCCTGGGGAGACGACAATGCAATTCTTCCCCCAGAACCCAAGGCCCGCCTTTACAGCCCACTCTTTTTCAAGAAGAGCTCCGCTGTCCACTAGTATTATCGATCTAAAGCCATGCTTCTCGAGAAGCATATCTCGAAGCTCCGTCAACATGCCTTTTACTCGCCCGTGATAATCCTCACCGGATGCCATTGAGCAAACATATCCCGTGCGCCCGCCATCAGAGGCTGGCAGCAAGGATTCTCCGAATGGGACGCCGATAGCCAAAACGCTTTTAGCGCCTTTAAGATAAAGCTGCGGATCGAGGCGCTCATCAATCGGCCTTGAGGCAAACGGCGGTTTTCTGCCGCCGACCCTGAAAGCCGCGCCTTCAACCGGCTCCGCGCCGCAAACCCCGAGCAGGCAGTCCCGCTCTTTTGAAAAATCGAGCATTATGTCAAGCATTTCCTCAGCTTTTGTCAAGTTTGCCGCCTCCTGCGGGTGTAGATATAAATTTTGGGCAGTGGGTTTCAGCCAAGGCTTAGAAGGGCTGATGCACCGATTTTGGAGCTTGGCTGTCTACTTTCAATGTGAGATTGATATCGGCATTTCGCGCTCATCGTACAGTCAAGCTCCAAAATCGGCAGTTTCACTCGCAAATCAGATGCCGGGCATCAGAAAGCTTTCACGCTTTTCCCCTTTTGGCCAAGACAAGCTTCTGCGCCTGCTCATACGCTGCGGGAGTGCCTATGTCATAGCATTCTCCGTCCATGACATAAGCGTGCACCGGCCTTATCTTGCACAGCCACTCCACAAAATATCCCGGAGCGTCGGGCTTGTTGCCTTCATCCAGGTATCTGCGAAAAAGAGGAATGGTGTCTTTTTTATACATGTAAGTTGCGAACACTACGCAATCGGATTTGGGTTCTCGGGGTTTTTCCACGAGTTCCGTCACTAGGTTGTTTTCATCCAAAAGCGCCACTCCGAACTGCTTTAGAGCTTCTTTGTCGTTTATGCGCTTGACGCAGACGCAGTCCGTTCCAGTTTTTTTATAGTATTCATAATACCGAGCCAACTCGAAAGTAAACAGATTGTCCCCTGCGATTACCACAACTTCATCATCTATCATTTCTTCCTCAAGGACATAGGATATGTCTCCTATAGCTCCCCGCCTGTTCTCTTCATTCGTTGTGCCGTCGTCGACAACTTTTACTGGAGCTTTGGCATGCGCCGATTCAGCCCACTCTTCGAAGTGCGAAGCAAACTTGTGGTTGCTTACTACGTATATGCCGTCCACATCTTCGACTGCATTTATCTGCTCGACTATATAGTCTATGATTTTCTTTCCCTGAACCTCCAGCAGCGCTTTCGGCATGTTAAGCGTTAGCGGGTAGAGGCGTGTGGCGTATCCTGCGACTAGTATGACAGCTTTCATGCATTTTCAAGCGCGCGGCCCTCCGTTCCAATGATCGGATAGAACAGCGCGCCACTCCTTTCAGCTTCGCAGTTTCCCTGCGTTTTTTTATTCCTATATCTATGGGGAATGTATGTTAAACATCAAAAATCTTCGAGATTAAGCGCTCATCGGCATATGCAGATGCGCGTCAGAACGCGCAAATTCTGAGTTTGCAATTAAACGATCCGGATATGAAAGCTCCGATTTTGAAGCTTTTCGTCCGCTTTCAAGCTGTTGAGGATCTGGAATAGAAGCTTCCTGCGCGCATCTGCATATACCGATTTTCATTCAAGGTTCCTTTTTTGGAGTTTGATTATCCATAGAACGAAAATGCCTTTCGGCATTTCGCGCTAACTGTATAATCGAACTCCAAAAAAGGCAGTTTAGTACGAAAATACATTTTATGGACAATTGTACATGCCTCAAACACACAAATGGCTTAATATTTTCATTCTTAGTGGTGAAGCGAAGCTTCATAGGGGTTTCTATGAAAATCAATAGCTGGGATGAAAGCTTCTATATCGAGGCCGGATTATGGGTCAAAATCCAACTCAGCCAGCGTTTTGCCCGACTAATGCTCCATAGTAAAAAGCTCTATTTCGCTATCTATGAATCTTTGAAACATCTCTGGCAACGGAGCTGTCCATTCTTTACCGCAGTACTTTCCAAGCGCTCCGCCGTCCTCCAAGAAAACCAAGCTCTGCGCATGCAGAAGCTGGCAACGTATTCCGTATTCCCTTTTCAGCCTGAAATTCGCTTTCGCGTCTCCATACTTAGGATCTCCCAGCACGGGATGTCCGATTGAGAGCATGTGGGCGCGAATCTGATGAGACTTTCCAGTAATCAAGCGCATGCTAAGAAGCGTCGCGCTCCTGCCCCGGCCAATTGGCGTGAAGGAGGTCGCGACATCCTTGGCTCCTGGGACAGGGGAGCTTAAAATGACGGATTCATTTTTTAATTTGTCTTTTAAGATATACCCGCCCAAAAAGCCATCTCGTCCTATCTCTCCAAGAACTGCCGCAATATAGATTTTTCGGGCGGCGCCTTTTGCGAACATGGCGGATAGGGATTGAACCGCTTGAAGCGTCTTGCCGCAAGCTGCAATGCCGCTTGTGTTTCGATCCAAGCGGTTGCAAAATGCCGGGGTGAATGTCGATTCTGCGGAGAAGTCGACAGAGCCGCTGCGGTTTAAATAATGCAGCATTCTGCGCGTCAATGTGTCTTCAGAGTCTCCAGGCTTCGTGCTGTGAATGAGGAGTCCCGCAGGTTTAATCGCTATAAGTATTTCTTCATCCTCAAATATTATGCCGAGTCCCTTGCTTTGACTTGGAATCGGCGCAGCTTTCATAAATGCGGCGCAGGTTTCATCTGAGAGGTAAAACGAGGCGACATCCCCAGCTTTTAGAATCTCGCCGCCCTCCGCCCTGCAGCCGTTCAGCTTGATCCGCTTCTTCCTCAGCATTTTGTAGATGAAGGATTTTGGAGCGTCATTGAAGTATTTAAGAAGATATTTGTCAAAGCGCCGGTTGCACTCTCCCGCGCCTATAGTCACTTCGCGCATAGCTAATCCCGTCTTCAGCTTTCAGAGCGCCGGCTCATGCTCATAACGAGGTATTTGTTGATGAACATGTCGATATTTCCATCCATGACTGACTGGATGTTGCCAGTCTCCTCATTAGTCCTATGATCCTTCGCAAGCGAATAAGGGTGGAACACATAGCTTCTGATCTGGCTGCCCCAAGCTATGTCTTTTATTTCACCGCGAATGCCTTGTATTTTCTCCATTTGTTCCTGCTGCCTCAGCTCCAGCAGCTTGGCCATGAGCATTTTCATTGCCATGTCACGGTTTTTGAATTGGCTGCGCTCATTCTGGCATGCTACGACTACGCCTGTCGGGACATGGGTGATCCGGATGGCGGATTCAGTTTTATTGACATGCTGGCCACCCGCTCCGCTTGAGTGGTATGTGTCCACCCTCAGCTCGTCAGGATCTATTTCCATTTTGAAATCGTCGGGAAGCTCTGGCATGACATCGCATGATGCAAATGATGTGTGGCGCCTTCCCGATGCGTCGAACGGGGAGATTCGAACCAAGCGGTGAACGCCTTTTTCGCACTTCATGTAGCCATATGCGTTAACTCCGTCAATCTTGAATGTTATGGACTTTATGCCGGCTTCCTCGCCTGCCAGGGTGTCAAGGACCGTCAAATCGCATCCGTTTTTTTCGGCCCATTTGCTGTACATTCTAAAAAGCATGGAAACCCAGTCGCAGGCTTCTGTTCCTCCCGCACCCGAATGAAGGGTCACAATCGCGTTATTTGAGTCATACTCGCCGCTTAGCAAAGTTTCTATTCTAAGGCTCTCGTAAGACTTCCTGAAAGCTGCGGCAAGCTGTTCAGCCTCGCCAATGATTTCAGGCTCCTGCTCCTCAATTCCCAGCTGGGCGAGGGTCACAACATCGTCATAGTCCTTCATCAGCCTTTCAAACCTGTCCACTTTGTTCTTAAGATGCTTGATCTGCTGGGCAATCTTCTGCATCTCTTCCTGATCCGCCCACGTTTCAGGCTTGGCTGACTCCCCTTCAAGGAAGGCTATCTTGACTTTGGCGCCTGCGACGTCAAAGTGAATCCCCCATTTCCTCGAGCTTCTTGCCGTAGGAATTCAGATCCTGCAGCATCTCTTCCAAAACAAGCATAATAATTCCTCCAATATTTTTTTGGCCCTAAATCACCTTTGTCCTGTCGGTTCTTTTCTTTTCAAGCATTATCCTCTCCAAATCCTTTTCAAGATCCGGAGTCTTGCCGTGGCACAGCTTGTATTTCATGCCGCTTCCGCATGGGCAAGGATCATTTCTCCCTATCTTCTGCATCTTCTTCTTCATCGGCGTCTTGACCAGAGACTCGTCCTTGTTGGTAAACATGTCCTTGGAAGCCGGCTTCCTCTCGGCTTGCGCCTCTCTGGCGCTGAAGATGCCCCTGACAGTCTCAAGCTGTATGTTGTTGCTCATCTGCTCAAACATGTCGTAGCTTATGAATTTGTACTCCACCAGCGGATCCCTCTGGGCGTATGCGCGAAGCGATATGCCTTGGCGCATCTGCTCCATGTCGTCGATGTGATCCATCCACTTTACATCGATGACCCTTATCAGCAAAGCGCGCTCTAGGCGACGCATGATTTCAGACGACATGGCTTCCTCTTTCAAGGCATACAGCTTCAAAGCCTCTTCATAGAGATCATCCTTGAGATCCTGCTTTGTAATAATCTCCAGTTCTTCCTTTGTCAGCGTAACCATCGGCTTGTTGAATATATGAATTAGATTCTCATTTAAGCCCGCGAGATCCCAGTCCTCGGCATGCTCTCCGTCGCCGGCGTAGAGATCTACGGCTCTGTCCAGAACGGCCCTTATCATGGCTTGGATATTTTCCTGCAGATCCATCTCATCGAGAACCTTCATCCGCTCGCTGTAGATGATTTCACGCTGCTCGTTCATGACCTGATCATACTCCAGAAGGTGCTTGCGTATGCCGAAGTTGTTTCCTTCAACTTTCTTCTGGGCGTTTTCAATGGCTTTGCTGAGCATTTTATGCTCCAAAGCCTCATCTTCAGGGAGCTTGAATGTATCCACAAGCTTCATTACCCTGTCTCCGCCGAAAATCCTCATCAATTCATCTTCAAGTGATATATAGAACCGAGACTCGCCGGGATCTCCCTGGCGGCCGGAACGGCCGCGCAATTGGTTGTCTATGCGCCTTGACTCATGCCGCTCCGTGCCTATAATCTTAAGCCCGCCCAGATCCTGAACGCCGTCTTGCAGCTTAATGTCAGTTCCGCGCCCAGCCATGTTAGTCGCTATTGTAACGGCGCCTTTCTGCCCGGCAAGAGAAATGATGTCAGCTTCTATCGCATGGTACTTCGCATTGAGGACTTGATGCTTTATTCCTTCTTTTTTGAGAAGCTGGCTCACATGCTCGGATTTTTCTATTGTTATAGTGCCGACCAGCACAGGCTGCCCTTTTTTGTAGCTTTCCTTAATGTCATTGACGACAGCTCTGAATTTAGCGGCTTCCGTGCGGTATACGGCATCAGGGTTGTCTTTTCTTATCACAGGGACGTTGGTGGGCACGGCCACGACATCCATCCCGTAGATCTGACGGAACTCCCCTTCCTCTGTAAGGGCGGTTCCGGTCATTCCAGCCTTCTTCGCATATCTGTTGAAGAAGTTCTGAAAGGTTATGGTCGCCAATGTCTTGCTTTCCCTGTTGACCTTGACATTCTCCTTTGCCTCTATGGCTTGGTGCAGACCGTCGGAGTACCTTCTTCCATGCATCAAGCGGCCCGTGAACTCATCTACGATTATTATCTCATTGTCCTGGATTACGTAGTCCTTATCCAAAAACATGTTGTAGTTGGCTTTCAAGGCATTGTTTATAAAATGCTGCAACTCCATGTTCTCTGGATCAGAGAGATTGGTTATGGCGAAAAATCTCTCCGCCCTTCTAACGCCTTCTTGCGTAAGAGAGACGGACTTGGCTTTCTCGTCTACGACGAAATCTCCCTCTTCAATCAATTCCGCCCGCATTATAGGGTTAAGCGCTTCATCTTCATTGACGATTCTGCCCTTTTTCAGGTTTTTTACAAAGTTGTCCGCTACTTTGTAAAGGTGCGTCGACTTGCCGCTGCTTCCGGAAATGATAAGAGGCGTCCTAGCTTCGTCTATGAGTATTGAGTCGACTTCGTCTATAATGGCGAAATGAAGCCCGCGCTGAACCATATCGCGCTTGAACACCACCATATTGTCGCGCAGGTAGTCAAAGCCAAGTTCATTGTTCGTGGCGTAGGTTATGTCGCAGGCGTAGGCGTCCTGCCGCTCCGTGCTTGTCAAATCGTGCAGGATGACTCCCACGGACAGCCCCAGGGATTCGAATATCGGCCGCATCCATTCAGAGTCGCGCTTAGCCAGATAGTCATTGACCGTTACCAAATGCGCTCCTTTTCCCTCAAGGGCGTTTAAATATAGCGGAAGAGTCGCAACCAGCGTCTTTCCTTCGCCAGTTCTCATCTCTGCGATTCTTCCCTGATGCAGCAGAATTCCGCCCATGAGCTGCACGTCGAAATGGCGCTGGCGGAATCCTTCAAGCCTGCTGGAAGCCTCCCGAACCGCCGCGAAAGCCTCCGCAAGAAGATCATCAAGCGTCGCCTCACCTGATTTCAAGCGCTTCTTGAATATTTCAGTCATGCCCCTAAGCTCTTCGTCGCTCTTAGTCTTCATTTCCGGCTCCAAAGCGTTTATCTGCTTCACAACGGGCTTTATGCGCCTTATTTCCTTCTCGCTGTAATTTCCAAATACTTTTTCAATTAATCCCATAATATACACACCTTTATCATGCGCTTAACCGAGCGCCGCTCAGGCGGCGCCGTCAAGCGCAGCTTTTATCGCTGTTCGGAACTGAGCGCAATCAGCCTTCAAAGGCGTCGGTCTTCAATGCGCCAGCCTCCAAGGGCGTCAGTCTCCAAAGACTATGCCTAGATTCTTCGCCACCCGTACCAATTCGCCGTTTGGATCTACAAGCTTGGAGCCGCCTCCTATCACGTCTTCTAGGCTGACATAGTTCATTTTGCCGTCCTTAAGACACACCATGTTGCCGAATTTGCCTTCAGCTATCAGCTCGTACGCCGCTACTCCGTAGCGGACAGAAAGCACCCTGTCGAAAGCTGAAGTGTCCCCGCCTCTTTGAATGTGTCCCAAAGCGCAGCTTCTAACTTCATGCGACACATGCTTTTCCAGATCGATGGCGATTTTGGCGGCTATTCCGCCGAATCTGATAGGATCCGGACTGTCTTCGACGACTTTGCCGACGATGGCGGAGCCTCCTTTTTCACGCGCGCCTTCAGTCACGACTATAATTGTGAAGAATTTTTCTCGGGAGTCCCGCTCTTTTATCTTCTCGACAACTTTCTTCAGATCATACGGTATTTCAGGGATAAGTATGACATCCGCTGATCCGGCTATTCCCGACTGAAGGGCGATCCAGCCGGCGGAACGACCCATTACCTCTACGACCATGACTCTGTGATGGCTTTCGGTAGTCGTGTGAAGCCTTCCCAAATTCTCGGTTACTATATTTACCGCAGAATCGAAACCGAATGTCTGCTCGGTGCTCATGAGATCATTGTCGATGGTCTTCGGCACTCCTATGACATTCACGCCTCTTCGGGCAAAGTCGCGGGCGCTTGTCAAAGTTCCATCGCCTCCCAGCACAACGAGGACGTCTACGCCTTCTTTTTTCATATTTTCAATAGCTACGTCGGAAACATCCTTCTTTACCATCTTTCCGTCTTCTTCTAGCGAATAGCTGAACAGATTGTCCTTGTTGGAGCTGCAGAGAATTGTGCCGCCCCTATGCAGTATTCCTGAAGTCGCTTTCTCGTCAAGCGGGACATGGTCATTAAAGTATAAACCGCGATACCCAAATTTGTAGCCTATCAGCTCGCAGTCCAAATTCCGCAAGCAAGAGCGCGTAAGCGAATAAATGACGGCGTTGAGTCCAGGCGCGTCGCCGCCCCCCGTTAGAATAGCAATTTTCATCTTAGCCATGTTTTTCCCTCCAAATTGTTATATTGCCTCGCCTCATTATACAATCATCTTTGATCTTTGTAAATGGCGCATGGCTTTAAGAATCTCGCATGCGCGCCAGCATTTTAAGCTTTCCTGCGCAACTTGCCAAGACGCGCCGATTTGCAGCCTTATGCGCTCATTTTTTAGCTTGACTATACATAGGGCGGTACGAAATGCCGTTATCAATCGCACTTGCTGTAGAGCCAAGCTCCAAAATAATGCTTCCGCCGCGAATCAGCATAAGCTTCCGGCGGCGGAAATCGCAAAAATGAGAATGCGCATGCAAGCCTCCCCTATTATGCCGATTTTCATTCAATGTTCCTAAAGGCACTTTAGTACGAAAATCAGTGCAAGAAGTCGGGCTATCCTATTTCACTCTGCGCAAGGCCTTCAAAGCAGAGGCTTTCCGCCCCAGAACCGAGGCTTTCCGCCCCAGAACCGGGGCTTTCCGCAGAGCGTGAGCTTATGCGGTTGAATCTTCATTGAAATTCTTCCGTTAGTTTTTCATAGCGGTTTGTTAGAGCGCTTTTTCTATTATAACCCAACGAGGCGCTTTTAAGGAAGGAAAAAGCTGCCCGAAAATTGAGTTCATTTTCAAAATGCCATTGGACTTGCAAGTTTAGGGATCCGCTGAAATAATATATACAGATGCGTTTGCAATCATGCCAATTAAGTTTAGGAGGTTTCGCATGGATGATTTTAGCGGGCGGGAAGACGTTGACGCGCCGTCGCTGGTAGATTTCGGCACGCGGCAGTCTGACGCCCTGAGGTTTCAGCTGGAGAAATTCCCGTTCATAAAGGTAAGTAAATCCCTGGACATGAATTTCTGCGTCCTGTATATACCTGAAGACAAAATTGCAGAGGTTTTCTCAGAAATCGGCGCAAGCAACCTCACCACATATCCGACCATCCTGGGGCTTATGGGAAGGCGAGACGTCGAAGCCGCTCAGATCCATACGCTTCATACCCAGCCCTACATGCAGCTTTCAGGCGAAAATGTGCTCCTGGGATTCATCGACACCGGCATAGACTTTACAAAGGACGCCTTCAAGCGCGAAGACGGCGCGACCAAGATAAAATTCATCTGGGATCAAAGCTTCAAAGGACGCCACCCCGAACATTACGGCTATGGAGCGGAATACAGCGAAGAGGACATAAACGCGGCCCTTTCACAGACTGATCCATTCGAAGCAATCCCGCACCGGGACTCAGTCGGGCACGGAACCTTCCTGGCTTCGGTCGCGGCGGGGGCGGACGGCGGCGCCGCCCCGAAATCCTGCATCATATCAGTCAAGCTTAGGAAAATGCATGAATACTACATGAATCTCGGCCAAGTCCCTGAAACCCAAGAGAACGCATTTTCTTCAAATGATCTGATGCTCGGGGTGGACTACATAGTGACTAAGGCCGCAGAACTCGGAATGCCCGTCTCAATATGCATAGGGCTAGGCGGCAACGCCTCAAGCCACGACGGCTACAACTACTTGGAGGAATATCTCTCGCATGTCTCTCAGCGCCCCGGAGTCATCATATGCTGCGCCGCCGGCAATGAGTGCATCGCATCCCATCACGCCTCCGGCTCGCTCAAAAACGCGGGCGACAGCTTCAACTTGGATTTGACATGCGGTGAAACGGCTCAGGCGGGACGCGGATTCACCATCCACATATGGAACGGCCAGTCCGATCGCCTTGCAGTTTCCCTCACTTCCCCCGCAGGCGAAAAAATACGCAGGATTCCCGCAGCCACCGGGACTGCGCATACTTTCAATTTAATACTTGAAACCTCCAGAGTGACGGTTGAGTATTTTTTCCCTAATCCAAAAAGCGGCAGCCAGTTCACTTGGATAAAAGTCTTCGATCCTGCGCCCGGCATCTGGACCGTCACAATATACGGGGAAAGGATAACGGACGGCCACTTCGACGCATGGCTTCCCATAACAGGCTTCGTAGATCCAAGCGTGAAGTTTCTAAGTCCGTCCTCGGACTGCACGATAACCCCTCCGGGAACCGCTATGGGGATCATAACCATAGGAAGCTGCTCCGCCTTGACAAGGAGCCTGGCGCCAGAGTCATCCTGGGGTCCCACAAGGCTTCCCTCCCTGGCGCCGGATCTCGTAGCGCCGGGAGTCGAGGTGCGCGGGATTTTCCCGGACGGCGAAGGGACGATGAGCGGAACCAGCGCCGCCTGCGCCGTGGCTTCGGGAGCGTGCGCCCTGATGCTGCAGTGGGGCGTGGCAAACGGCAATATGTACTCCATGAATACTCCTCTTGCCAAAGCCTACCTGATACGCGGCGCGGACAAAGATCCCGGGATCAGCTACCCAAATGAGCAGTGGGGGTACGGAAGGCTGAATCTCTTAAGCGCCTTTCAAAATCTGACTCTATAGAGCGAACCGGCAATCCCGCTTCGCCGCCGCAAGCCAGGCACGCAAAAGAGTTCGAAGGCTAGGCTCCGGCGCTTAATCAAATGCGCATCGGCATGCCTATCCTTCGAACTCCTTAATATACTGCTTTTCATATAAATCTGCCTTTTTGGGAACTTGATTATACAGCGAGTGCAAAATGCCGATATCAATCGCACCACTCAATGGACAGTCAACAAAAAAAGGAACATTTGATGAAAAGCGGCATATCAACGCACAGCATCGCGTAATAAGTGCAATTGCGCGCTCGCTATTTCCACTGCTCTTTTATCTTGTTGAACCAAGTTTTCTTGGAGTTCTTGTAGTCTTCGCCCATCTCATCGGCAAATTCCCGAAGAAGCTGCTTCTGCTTTTCAGTCAGCTGATTGGGAACATTGACTATCAGCTTTACGACTAAATCGCCTATCATGCGGCTGTTCTTCACATTCGGAACGCCTTTTCCCCTGATGCTTACAACTGTGCCCGGCTGAGTGCCGGGTTTTATGGCAAGCTTTTCTTCGCCCTCAAGCGTAGGGATCTGAATTTCGTCCCCCAGCGCCGCTTGCACAAAGGTGATCGGAATGTCTAAATACAGGTTCGTTCCCTGGCGGGTGAAGACTTTGTGAGGCTGAACATAGACGGTGACCAGAAGATCTCCCGGCAAGCCTCCCTTCTCTCCAGCCTCGCCCTTTCCGCTCAAGCGTATGGCTTGCCCGTTGTCGATTCCCTTTGGTATGGTAACCGAGAGAGTTTTAGTCACATTGACTTTGCCTGCGCCATGGCATTCCGGGCATGGGCTCTTTATGATTCTGCCTTCGCCCCTGCAGTAGCTGCATGGCCTCGTGTTGACCACGAAACCTAGAAGCGTCTGCTGCTGCACGCGCTCCTGTCCGGTTCCTCCGCAGTGCTTGCAGCTTTCAGCGAAAGTGCCTGGCTTCGCCCCGGTACCCTTGCAAGTGCCGCATGTGTCGTATCCCTGAAGCTTTATATCTTTAGCGGTGCCGAACACCGCTTCCTCAAATTTTATCTGAATGCTGGTCTGAAGGTCGGCGCCTCTGCGCGGTCCGCCTCTGCGGCGCTGCGAGCCGAACAGATCCCCGAAGCCGCCTCCGTCTCCGAAGAAGCTGTCGAAAATGTCGCTCATATCAAAGGCCGAGCCGCCGTAGAATCCGCCTGCCCCGCCTCCGCCCGCCTGGTCGAATGCAGAGTGCCCGTACTGGTCGTACGCCGCTTTCTTCTGGGGATCGCTCAGCACTCCATAAGCCTCGTTTATCTCTTTGAATTTTTCCTCAGCCGTCTTATCCCCCGGATTGGCGTCCGGATGATACTGCTTCGCCATCTTTCTGTAGGCTTTCTTCAGATCGTCCTCAGTCGCGCTTTTCTGAACTCCAAGAGTCTCATAATAATCTTTCTTGTCCGCCATAAGACCATCCTATCATATTAAAGTACCGCATTCGCCGCCGCCCGAGCGGCGCTTCTTGGAAATTGCTGTCAAGCGGCTCAAGAAGTCGGACGCGCAAACGCCTCAGCGTCGTGCGCCCCCCGTGCGGTAAATCTTATAGCCGGATAGGGATCCACCGGCTGAAGTTCCCAAAGCCGATGCCGGCTTAAGGCGCGATATATCATTTCTCCGTGTATTCGCCCATGATGTCGTCGCCTGAGCCGCCCTGGGGGCCGTACTGGCTGGAAGAAGGCCCGAATCCCTGATCCTGAGGGCCGCCTTGAGCCGCCCCGCCTGCAGCTTGGTAGAGTTTAGCCGAGAAATCGTTTAGGGCTTTCGTATATCCTTCCACCGCAGCCTTAAGCGTCGCTGAATCGCTTTCGGACATGCTGTCCACATTCATGCTGTCATTCACGCTCTTGAGCCTTGACAGCTCCGCCTGGAGCGCAGCCTTGTCAGATTCGGAGGCTTTCTCGCCCAAATCGGCTATAAGCTTCTCCGTCTGGAAGATCAGCGAGTCAGCTTCATTTTTGGCGTCTATTGCTTCTTTGCGCTTTCTGTCGCTCTCTGCGTACTGCTCAGCCTCTTTGACCGCGCGATCGATTTCCGAGTCGGAAAGGTTGCTGCTTGAGGTAATTGTTATCTTCTGCTCCTTGCCTGTACCCAAATCCTTGGCGGACACATGCACGATGCCATTTGCGTCTATGTCGAACATTACTTCTATTTGAGGCACGCCTCTGGCAGCAGGCGCGATTCCATCAAGCCTGAACTGACCGAGCGTCTTATTGTCCCTGGCCAGCGGCCTCTCGCCCTGGAACACATGAATGTCCACAGCGGTCTGGTTGTTTTCTGCCGTGGAAAAGATTTGCTTCTTGTTTGTTGGAATCGTGGTGTTCCTGTCTATAAGCTTAGTGGCTACGCCGCCTAAAGTCTCAATGCCGAGAGAAAGCGGAGTGACATCCAATAGCAGGATGTTTCCTGCGCCAGCGTCTCCCGCCAGTTTTCCGCCTTGTATGGATGCGCCGAGAGCGACGCATTCATCAGGGTTGATGCCTTTGAAGGGTTCTTTGCCGGTAAGCTTTTTAACCAGCTCCTGGACGGCGGGCACGCGGGTCGAACCCCCTACCAGAAGTATTTTGTTGAGTTCGTCGGCTGAAAGATCGGCGTCTTTTAAAGCTGTCTTCACAGGACCGATTGTAGCGTCTATGAGATCATGGACCAGCTCTTCGAATTTCGCCCGTGTAAGAGTGATGTCAAGATGCTTGGGTCCGTCTTGATTCATTGTTATAAACGGAAGGTTGATGTTTGTAGTAGTAACGGTGGAAAGCTCCTTCTTCGCCTTCTCAGCGGCCTCTTTCAAGCGCTGCACCGCCATTTTGTCCTGGGAGAGATCTATTCCTTCAGTTTTCTTGAATTCTTGAACGAGATGCTTGATTATCCTGTCATCGAAGTCGTCGCCGCCCAGGCGGTTGTTGCCGCTTGTAGCAAGCACTTCTATGACTCCGTCCCCTATATCTATTATGGATACGTCGAACGTGCCGCCTCCCAGGTCATAGACCATTATCTTCTGCTCTTTTTCATTGTCCAGGCCATATGAGAGCGCCGCCGCCGTAGGTTCGTTTATAATCCTCTTAACATCGAGGCCGGCTATTCTCCCCGCATCTTTAGTCGCTTGCCTCTGGCTGTCAGTAAAGTAGGCCGGCACCGTTATAACGGCATCAGTCACTGTTTCTCCCAGATAAGACTCGGCGTCTGACTTCAGCTTCTGGAGTATCATAGAAGATATTTCCTGAGGCGAGTAATTTTTTCCGCTTATGTTCACCTTATAGTCTGAACCCATTCTTCGCTTTATGGAGCTTACTGTATTATCAGGATTTGTTATGGCTTGGCGCTTGGCTGTTTCTCCTACAAGCCTCTCGCCGGCTTTCGTAAATCCCACTATCGAAGGCGTCGTCCTCATGCCTTCGGAGTTTGCGATAACCACAGGCTGGCCGCCCTCCATGACAGCGACGCATGAATTTGTCGTTCCTAAGTCAATGCCTATAATTTTGCCCATAAAAACATCCTCCTAAATTTATGTGCCGTATATGCCAGCTGATTATTGGAAGCGTTAAAAGCGCATCGGCAATCGGGGTTGCCAGTGGCGCGACTGCCGTACAGTCTTTGAACGCGCTCCTTAGTTCGCCACTTTGACCATGCTTGGCCTCAGCGGCTTATCTTTGTATTTGTAGCCTTTTTGCAGTTCTTCTACAATTACGTTGTCCCCCAGGCTCTTATCTTCTATGTGGGCTACAGCATGATGCCAGTTGGGATCAAACTGCTCTCCCACGCCTGGAAGGGACTCTACGCCCATTTTCGCCATAATCTCGCCCAACTGCCTGAAAGTCATCTCAATGCCTTTGTATAAGTTCCCGTCTTTAACCTCAGACATGAAAAGCGCTCTCTCCAGATTGTCAAAGACAGGAAGGAGCTTTTCGAAGGCGTCTTTAACGCCGTCGTCATACATGGACGACTTTTCCTTTATCGTACGCTTCCGGAAGTTGTCGAACTCGGCAAGGCTTCGCTGAAGCCTGTCAATGAGCTCTGTAATCTGCTTATCCTTTTCAAGGCATATAGCCTGATAGTCCGGCGCATCCTCCGCGGGAGCCCCAGCGTCGGACTCAGCTGGAGCTGCCGCGTCCAATTGAGCCCCCGCCGCTTCCTGAGGCTCGCTGGCGTTTTTGTCGTCTTTCCACTTCTTCACTGCAGTTCACTCCTATAGGTAAGTATGTGCCATACCCAGCGACCCCTCGCGGAGCGCTTCGGGCTTCAAATAAGGGCGCATCGCATCCTGGGCCTCATAGCGTCCCCGGGACTCATAGCACCCAAGAGCGCATTGCATTCTCCGATGCAATGCGCTCTCGAAAGCTTCATTTTCCAGAAAGCGCCTTTATAACAGCGCTCAGGTGCTTCAAAATGCCGTTTAAAACTGCCACAGCCTGTGAATAATCCATCCTCTTCGGACCTATTATGCCTATGGAGCCGAAGTTCTGCCCGCTGACATGATAGTTGGCCTTTATGACGCTGCAGTCTTCCAACAGCTCAAGATTGTTTTCGGAGCCTATGACTACTTGAATCTTCTCGGAAGAATTCTTTCCCAGAAGCGTTATAAGCATATCCTTCTCCTCCAGAGCCTTGAACATGGCCTTTGCCTTTTCCAAGTCGCTGAATTCGGGAAAGCTCAGTATATTTCTGACTCCGCTTGTATAGATCTGCACATCGTCTTCAGACTGCATGACAGCAGCGATGGCATTTAGTACAGCGTACAGGGCGTCCTCTTCATGTCCGAACTGCGATGCCAACTTTTTAGCCAAAGACGAGTCTATATCTTCGACGCACAACTCCCTCAGGCTCTCATTTATGAAAGCCGACATGCGGGCAAGAGCTTGTTCGTCCGGCACCTGGTCAAGATAAATCAAATGATTCTTGACTACTTTGCTGTCGGTCACCAGAACCATGACAAAAGCCTGCTCGTCGACAGGTACGAGCTGAATATGCTTTATCGTCGTCTTTTTGACCTGCGGCTCTGACACGACAATGGCGCATTTTGTCAGAACCGCTATAGCCCTGGCAGTCTCCTGCATCATATAGTCTATTTGATTTATATTGTTTGCAATCACACTTTGCAGAAAGCGAGCCTCTTCATCAGTCAGCTCCCTTCTGCGCATCAGTCTGTCAACGTAAAGACGATACCCTTTATCGGTAGGAACCCGGCCAGCTGAAGCATGCGGCTGTATGATGAACCCCATGTCCTCGAGATCGCTCATCTCGTTGCGAATGGTCGCCGAACTTATGCCCAGCCCGTATTTCTTCGCAATCGTGCGGGAACCTATCGGCTCTGCGGTCAGTATATAGTCGTTTATGATTGCTTCCAGGATTCTAATCTTTCTGTCGTTTAACAACATGACATCACATCCCTCGAAGCTGTTAGCACTCGACCTCGTTGAGTGCTAATTAATAAAAGAATACCACTCCTCTATGATTCTGTCAATAGGTTTTTGAACCAAAGCTGAATATTATTTAAATTTATTCGTATGGGCCTTCAACAGGATTGCTTATGGATGCGACGACTGCGATTTTGAAGATTGATTTCCCGCTTTCTAAATGCTTAAACTCGTTGGAAAGCTCAGATTCCCGGGCTGGATTGCAATGATGTTCAATTGGAAATTCCAGATTTCGGAGTTCAGGATGATGACCGATTGGCCAGTCAAATGGGTCTGCAGGATCTTGACCGTCCGCTGGCGCTGAATTCTCAAATTTTCAAATGAGTGAATTCAGCGCTTCCAAGTGCTATTGATATCGGCATTTAGCGCTCGCGCCGCAGCCAGGCAAAATAGGAGCCTTCCTTCCAATCAGCATATATACCGCTTTTCATCAAATGTTCCTTTTTTGGATCTTGACTGTCCATTAAGTAGTGCGATTAATATCGCCATTTAGCACTCGTTGTATAATCAACAAAAAAAGGCAGTTTAGTACAAAAATACACTTTATGGACATTTGTCCATGCCTCAAGCACACAACTGGCTTAATATTTTCACTCTTGGCGGTGAAGCGTAGCGTCATAGGGGTGAAAAGCAGTATAGAAAGAGGATGATCAGTCCCTTAATCCAGCGCGTTTGGCTGAGCATCGCATCAGCATATTAATATGCTTTGATCTTTTAAGCTTCATTATTCTGATGGCAGCTTATGCCAATGCAATTCTTAATGCCTTTTGGAGGGAATGCTATACCGCTTTTAATCAAATGTTCCTTCTTTGGATCTTGACTGTCCACTGAGTGGTGCGATTGATATCGGCATTTCGGACTCGCTGTATAATCAACAAAAAAAGGCAGTTTAGTACGAAACCTCTTTAGGGTGTGCCAATTGGGTCAAAGTGCGGTTTTGCATATGTAAGATTACTAATAGCCATAAAGTGACACATTTTGCGGTCAAATAGCCGCACGAAAAAAAGGCATGTATAAAATACAGCTTATGTCGGATTATAGGCTAAGTTGTTCTTTAACATAAAGCAGATGGCGGCTGACATCCTGCGGGCGACGGCTGCCACTGCTTTTTGCGAGCCCCGCCTGACTCGCAGCTTCCAATAAAATTTAGAGGGATGGGAGTCTTTTTTTCGGATCATGCCCCAGGCGCATTCACACATAATGCTTTTAATATAGGTGCCGCCAAAGTTTATGCGCGCACTTTTTTTACCGGCGCTTTCATTTTCCCCTGGACGCAGGCCAGCCCATGGACAGAACTGCGCTGCTGCGGGAAATTTACTCATATCAACGCCTATTTCGCCTGCGATGGCCTTGGCGGCGGTTGGGCCGATGCCTGGAATGGCCTGCAACAGCTCTATCTGCGGCGCAAACTCTGACGCTGCTTCATCAATGCCCGCTTCAACAGCTTTCAGGCGGTTTGCCGGCGAATCCAGCATCTCAAACATCCGGCGGAGGCATTGCCTTCCGGATCGGCCGGGACAGCCGTCAAGGGCGTGCGGCGTATCCTCCGCTTTGCGCTTTGCGGCGCCGCGCAATTCACTGCGGATATCATCCGGCGCCGCCCGCCTTTTTTGCGCGGGATGCCCGGCAAGCTTCTTCCGGATGCCCCAAGTATGCCTGCTGCAAACGTTGATAATTTGAAGCCTTTGCGCTGAAGGAACTTTTCAATGCGGTTCTTTTGGGTGCAAATATCTCCTGCAATATGCTTGCGGCATCTGGCCGGATCCCGCAGGCCCCGCATTGATATTTCGGGTATAAAGCCGCCTTTAAGCAGCCCCGCCCGCAACAACGGCGACATCCGCTGCGCGTCCTCCGCATCGCTTTTCTTGCCGGGGATATTGCGCATATGCCGCGCATTAGCGGCAAGCAGGCTGGTTTCGCCGCCGAACGCCGCTTCCAAGGCATCGCATATCAGGCGCCGGTAAACGCCGGCACTCTCCATGGCGGCGCCGCGGCATCCGTGATCCTCAATCCAACGCTTTAGATGTTTAAGATCATCTGGCAATGTTTTAAACGTCTTAATCTCAATAGACAGAGGATTCTTTGCTTTGCCGGCCGCCTCTTGCCTGCTGATGATGCAGGCGGCGGCTATTTCCTTGCGTACATCCA
>JAISZB010000319.1 GCA_031269465.1 Clostridiales bacterium
TTAGTACGAAAATACATTTTATGGACATTTGTCCACGTCTCAAACACACAAATAGCTTAATATTTTCATCCTTAGTGGTGAAGCGAAGCTTCATAGGGGTTTATATGAAAAGCAGTATAGCTGGCTTATCCGCCTTATGGGAACTGATGCTTCCCACAATAAAAGGCTTTACTATTTTGGCATTTCCAGCCAGTATGCGGTTCATTATATCTTCAATTGTTTCAGGACGGCATAATTCGAATTGCATAATACAACTGTCATGAAGCCAGATGACGTGAAACAGCCGTTTTCCTGTGCCACTTTCACAAATGCTCTGTATCCGAGGAAGTTCTGAATCTGAACAGCATTATCCTGTTCGCTCCATTTGCAGGACTCAGGCTCTGTTCTTAATCGTTCGAGGATGATGCGCCTCTGATATTTTGCGAGTCTGCCCTTATGGAATCATCGAATGATGCCATCACGAAGGCTGTGGATCGGCTTGGGGAGCGCAGGACGTTGCGGGGGTTGCGGTATAAAGGGTGAGCGCAGTTGACAGGCTTTTGGGTGCCGGAAGCTTTGCAGCGACAGGCATTTGATTGGCTTGACGATTTTTTCGGCCGTCAAAACGAAAGAGGCAGTCATGACGTAAAAAGAATATAGTGGCCGCTATCATGCGGCATTGCAATGTCAATCGGGAAAATGAGAGCGCCGAGGAGTTAGCGAGCGCCATCAGGGCCGCTCCCGCACCGGTTCGGCTTCGCTCTCGCGAAGGGGAGCGAAGCCGGAAAAAGCGCGGCATCCACTGAAAATGACGACTGTGGCAACGACCGCCATACTCGCTAGGCTGTGGCGAACCTGCGGGATCCGCGCCCCTGAATCACTGCTTCTTCAGCATCATGGATGCTGGTTGCGCGACCCGCCTTGCCATGAATGGCAGCTGTGGCTTGCATAGCGCTCCACAGCTGCATATTCCCGACTGGCCATCGGCATTCGGCCATGCATTTACAGAGCGCTTTCCGCACATGGCGCATTGTCGCGGCCGTAGCGATATGCGCGGCCGCGCAATTGCAAATCCGTTTATTCCGCTCAGTATTTTTAGCATGGCTTTGATATACTGTTTTTCAAAGAAGAGTGCATTTTTTGGAGCTTGATTATTTAGCGTTCCAATGGATAATCAAGCTCCAAAAAAGGAACATTTGATGAGAATCGTCATCGTAAGGAGTTCAAACTTCAAATGCGGCTATAAACTGGCGAAAAAACAGGGATCGGATCCAAGAGTTATAAATGCAGAAGATACAGTATACAGTACAAGGCGCATCCTCAAAATAAATCATTATCGTTTTCAGCATCTAAACTGCAAACAGCTCTGACGCATTTTTGCAAACTCGGCAGTTCCATTGGCGATGGCGGCATGGGCGTCGGCACGGTCATCTTCGAAAATCGGAACCATGCGTTTTGCGGACTTGAATTGGTTCTGTGACTATAGGAAGCGGAACGCGCCTGATTATCACCACCTGCGGCAACAATAGATTGTAGAGTTGTGTCGCAGTCAGACCCTTCTGCTTCAAAATCGGGTCAGCCTTTGCTTTTACTTCAGGGTTATGCAATATCCGGGCAAATGTTCATATGTCGCCAAAATATAAGCGGATTATCCATTATGGATAATCCGCTTTTTGATCGACTGCTTCATATGGAAAAGCAAGTGTTTCAGGTAATTCGGGCGTCAGCCGCCTTGATTCGCTCCTGAGCGGGGAATGTCAGCTTGCGAATTGCCTCTAGGCCTGCGAATTTTGCGATCAACAAAGTAAAACCCATGGCTGACGAGCAAAAAGAAAATAATCAGGCCGAAAATATAAATGAGAGATTTCGCGCCAATTCTGTCAAAGTCAAAGAAGAAGTAGGGAAAGCGCACAGGGCCGCCGTCATCGGCGGATTGCCTGTAAACATAGCCGGAAAGCCCTGCGAATATTGAAAAGAGCAGGTAAATTAAAGGGAAGATCACAACATAGTAGGCGTCTTGGTATTTCAAGCTCCTGGAATCAGAAAACAGGATGTAGTCGACAACGCAAAAGATAGGAGCGAACAAGTGAACCGAGAGATTCCGAAACGACCATAGATACGAATCACCATCCATTGAAAACATGCTGGGAGCCAGCAGAACCCAGAACACGGCCAGAGTCAGCAGCAAATCTACCGAGCAAACCATTTCGAACCGCGAAAAATAGCCCGCGCTGCCAGCTATTCCGTCCAAGCGCAACCCTTTCGCAGTCCTATAGGCGAGCATGGCGAACAAAACAAGAGCTAGAGCGTTGCTTTGCAAGGTGTAATACATAAGCAGCCTGAAATTTACCCCTTCAGCCGACACGAGCATTTCCTTAAGGCCAAGAAGGATGATCAAGAAGCATGAGATTCTGAACGCAAGCGCGAATATCCGATTTCGGATCATGCTATCCCCCCAAATAATTGCACTATATGTTGATTTACATCCATTGTACTTATTTTGGAGCTTTCATATAAAAGGCGTGACGCTTATCAGCAGTCAGAAGTTTCAGTAGAACCTTGCGTTCTAGTTTTCTAGTGGAAAGTGAAGTCAATGGCGCATTTTAAGCACTGCATCTTTAATGTCTTCCATGGACGGCCGAAAAGCTCCCCTGACATTCCAACTTATCTTTGAGAGCTTTTATTTCTCGCTCCAAAAAGCTTATCTTTCTTCACATATCTTCTCCATTCCGCTCATCAAGTACATCTGAATCTCTATCCTTTAATAAATTAAATCATCGGTTTATTTATCTATTCTGGTCATCAATCAGTACATCCCCATTTGCTCCCAAGCCATAGTTTTTCTTTTTACGACCTGAAAATTCTTGTATCTGGCCGTCAGTATAATATCTGCAATTCGCTTTTGGATTGAAGCACGCTTTCAGATTCCTTTTCCTATCCCAGTTTTGCGGCGTCCATACGGCGCTTTCGGCTGTTCGGACACCTCCTTGGGCTTTAGCATTCTCATTCGAATCACCATCTTGCGACTATTATACATCTCATCTAAATTTGATTCAATAGATTTATATACATTTTTATGATGCCTGTTTGCATTCGAACCGCCTTTTCTCCTGCTCCATCAAAGCAATTCTGAGGCGGAAATCTACAAAGTCCATAAATTTATAGCCCATTTTTACAATATCCGCTCAAATGTCCATCTTATAATGAAATTGTGATCTTGAGCTTTAGCGGTCTAATCTCCAGCGGGATATGCCGACCTCCATGCGAAACCGCCTGTTTTTGGCTTGACTTGCAGGTTAAGGAGGATAATCATGCTCAATAAGATGTTTGGCTGCGAATCGGCATAACATAGTGACTGCTTAAAACATGGATAACCAAGAATTACCACTGCTTCGCGCACAGAGTGCATCCGCTAAAAATGATAGATCCTTAAAACTGATAATCGGGGGTGAACCGCGTGACGGAGAGGTTGATTGCGGCGGATTGCAGGCTGTGGATGATGGACGGGCGGCGCAAGCGGATTTCCGCAGCGCGGGAAATGCTCGCGAGAAAGAGAGGGAATGAAATATGGACAACCGGGAATTAGTCGCGTCTCTTGTGCAAAAAGCCCGTAAAGCTCTTGAAGAGTATGAGCCTTACACGCAAGAGCAGGTCGACGACTGCGTGAAAGCGTTGTGCTTAGCATTTAAGAGCCAAGCTGAATTGATGGCGCGGGAAACTGTAGATGAGACGGGACTCGGGGATGTCGCTGACAAAATTGATAAGAATCTCGGCTCCCCGGATGGCATCTGGCATACGCTCAAAGGCAAAAAATCCGTTGGCGTTATCGGTTTCGATGAAAAGCAAAAGCTCGCTTACGTCGCAAGGCCCAAAGGCATTATGGCTTCAGTGGCGCCAACGACGAACCCGAACATCACAGTGCTTTTTAACGCGGCTTATGCGCTTAAGGGACGCAATGCGCTGATTGTCGCCCCTCATCCTCGCGCTAGGAAAAGCACGCTGCACACTGTGCAGATAATCAATGAGGGACTGGCTAAAATCGGCGCTCCAGCCAACCTGATTCAATGCATTGAGGAGCCGTCCATTGAATGTACGCAGTTGCTGATGCGCAGCAGCGACGTCATCATCGCGACTGGAGGCGCAAAGATGGTAGATTCGGCTTATTCAAGCGGCCGGCCCGCATTTGGAGTGGGTCCCGGAAATGTGCAGACCATTGTTGACAGAGGCTTTGACTACGCTGAGGCTGCCGCTCAAATAGTGATTGGCCGCAAATTCGATAACGGATTAATCTGCGCAGGCAATCAGTCGGTGATCATGCCCAGGGAGGACGCCCCCAAAATCATTGAATTGCTCAAGGCTAAGGGCGCTTTCTATGTAGAAGATAAAGAGTCGATAGAGAAGCTGCGCAAGGCGCTTTTTCCGAACGGCCATGCCATCAATCCCGCAGCTGTCGGCCAGCCCGCAACTAAAATTGCTCAACTTGCGGAGATCGAAATCCCGGATGGTACGTCCGCTATTCTTATCCGCGTGGATTCTTGCGGAGCATCGGATCCTCTGTGCGGTGAAAAAATGTGCCCTGTCCTGATTGCAACGACTTATGGCGATTTTGCCGAGGCGGTAGACATTGCGCGGGAAAACCTGCTATACCAAGGCGCCGGCCACTCGTCCGTCATTCATACAAATGATATGGCGAAGGCGGAGTATTGCGGCACACACCTGCCGGTGTCACGCATGCTTGTCAATCAGCCTGGAATCTTCGCCGCGAATCCGGCGCTAGCCAACGGACTCAGCCCTACCAGCACGTTGGGGTGCGGGAGTTGGGGCAATAATTCCATTTCTGAAAACCTCACGTACGAGCACTTAATCAATATTACGAGGATCGCATGGCCTAAGGCGGAAGCTGCGATCCCGGATTCAACGCAGATTTGGAAGTCGTGATATACCGCTTTTCATCAAATAGTTCCTTTTTTGGAGCTTGATTATCCATTGAGTGGTGCGAAATGCCGATCTCGGCATTTTGCACTCGCTGTATAATCAAGCTCCAAAAAAGGTAATTTCATATGAAAAGCAGTATATTAACAGCGTTCACAAAGGGAGGGCAAAATTAATATGGTTAAAGCGGATTTGGTTATTAAGAACGGCAAAATAGCTACAGTAGATAAAAACTTCAATTATGTCGAGGCGGTTGCCGTCCGCAAAGGCTGGATTATAGACAGAGGCTCAGACGCAGAGATATCTGGCTATATCGGCCCTGAGACGCAGGTTATCGACGCGAAAAAGCATTTGGTGCTGCCAGGAGGAAATGATTCGCATATGCACGCGGCGCATACGGGACTGACGCTTTCGCCGAAGTTTCTGGACTTTAACGGACCAGCGTTCACCAGCCTCCAGAACATCAAGAACGAGGTTGCTGAAGCCTGCAAAAAGGCCAAGCCCGGCGAATGGATCTTCGGCTGCGGCTTTGTGGACGGAAATCTAAAGGAATTGGCAGCAGAGAAACGCATTATGAATCGCTGGGATCTAGATCCTATTTCCCCTGATACGCCGGTTGTATTGACGGATTTTTCCTTGCACTCCATGGTATGCAATTCGAAGGCTCTGGCATTGGCTGGCATTGATAAGAAATTCCCGGAAATCCCGGCGAGCATGGGATTTATTTTGCGGGATGAGAGCGGAGAGCCAATCGGACGCTTCATTGAGTGGGGCGCCCAGAATCTGCTGCTTAGGCATTGCCCCATACTGACCGACGGAGAAATCGAGGACTGCATCCGCCGAGTACAGCAGGCTTTAAATAAAGAAGGCGTAACGAGCCATAACGACATCTTGGGCGCAGGAGGCGAATATCTGTTCAGGGGTACCTGGGGCAGCCGCGTCATCCATGTCTATGAGAAAATGGCCGAGAGAGGCGAACTCACAGCTCGGGTGGACATCAACGTCTTTACGACGCTGATGGGAGAAGAAAGCTATGATTCCATCATTCGAGGCACAGATCAGCTTAGGCTGCCTGAGATTAAAGATAAGACATGGGTATCAGCGGATGCGATAAAGTTTTTCATCGATCTCGGCGGCCCGACTTGGCAGCGCAGAGGAGTGCGCGCCGAGGGTTCGTTCGTGACATCCTGGAGCGGCACGGAAGAGGAGCAGATCGCGGAGATCACTCGGACGATCATTGAGCTGCACCGCATGGGCTGGCAGATAGCTATCCACTCTTGCGGCGGAGGATCAATTGATTGCTGCATCAATGCCTTCGCCGAAGCGGCGAAGCTGTATCCAGGCAAAGATCTGCGCCATTTCCTTATTCATGCGGATGACACGACGGAACAAAACGCTAAGGACATGGCAAAACTCGGGGTTTTAGCTGCAATCCAGCCGACTGCGGCCAACATAGTGTTTGGATGGAATCTGCCTGTATTGACGGACAAAGAGCGCATCTTCAATTATCAGGCGTACACGGATCATGGAGCGATGCTCACCGGAGGATCTGATTCCACCTGCTTCTCCATGAATTGGCGCGAGGGCATGCAGTTCTGTTGCACGCGCACCACTCCCGCAGGCGTTTCATCTCTTCCGGAATTATCCATGAAGCGCGAGGACGCCATCCGGATGTATACCAACAATGGCGCGTATCAGGTGCATCGCGAACATATTCGCGGTTCGATTGAGGTCAACAAGGTGGCAGATTTCCAAATACTGGACAAAGACATTCTGACTTGCCCTGCGGACGAGATATCAACGGCGAAGATTCTCACTACCGTCTGCGGCGGCAAGGTTGTATACGAGGCTTGAGAGCCTTCGGCAAAAAGATTTGAGAAGTTGCGGTCAAATGAATCAATTTTGGAGCTTGACTGTATGCGTTCTAAGCGCGACTGATATCGGCATTTCGCTCTCGTTGTAAGCAAAGCCCCAAAACAGGAAATCCATATGCAAATCAGTATATACTGATTCGCATCAAATGTTCCCTTTTTGGAGCTTGATTATCCATTGAGTGGTGCGAAAAGCCGGTATCAGTCGCACTCGCTGTATATTCAAGCTCCAAAAGGCAATTTATCATGAAAATCAGTATATCTCTCAGATATGCGCTGTGCGATCAAATGCAGCGGTTTAGCGAATGCTGGCGCATTTGAATGCGGAGCTGCATTTGAGAAATAAGCGCCGCCTTAAGGCGTCGGAATGGGGAAAAAGATGATATTTCACAGTTTCTCAGAATTGCTGAAGCATGTGAATGCAAGCGGGCGTACATACTGCGTAGCCATAGCTGGCGCTGAAGACGAGCACACCCTCGAAGCGGTGCTCGCAGTTCGCGCCGAAGGCGCGATACGTCCTCTGCTGGTGGGCGATCCCGCGAAGATAACGCAGGCGTTGCGGAAGCTTGGCGCCGATGTCCAGTTTTTGGATGTTTACAGCGCGGCTTCATTTCCGGAAGCGGCCGCTACGGCAGTTCGGCTGGTTCGTGAAGGCAAGGCGGATTTTATCATGAAAGGCGCGATGGAGACGGCTGACATCCTTCGCGCAGCTGTGAATAAAGAGACCGGCCTCGGCGCAGGGCGCGTGATGAGCCATATGGCGATAAACGAAATCCCCGCCTATCACAAGCTTTTGGTAACTACAGACGGAGGCATGCTGTTGTCCCCTTCGCTGGAGCAGAAGAAGCATATCATAGAAAACGCGGTTCACGCACTTCGGAGCATGGGATATGAGCGACCTAAGGTTGGCGTACTCTCTGCTGCGGAAAGAGTCAATTCCAAGCTTTCAGACAGCACAGACGCCGCAGCCCTTAGAGAAATGAACCAAAGTGGTGAAATTTCCAATTGCATCGTAGAGGGCCCCATATCATTTGATCTCGCGACGGTGAAAGCGCGCGCCGAGGCAAAAGGATATGAGAGCGACTGCGCCGGCGATGTGGATATTCTGTTGGTTCCAAACATCACAGCGGGCAACATTCTCGGCAAATCGCTGGTCGAGATGGCAGGCGCGAAGATGGCGGGACTCGTCGTCGGAGCCAAATGCCCTATTGTCGTCACATCACGCGGATCCTCAGCAGAGGAAAAAACAAACGCGTTGTTTCTGGCGGCGGCCATTATGCAAAAGGGGGCTGTATCATGAGTGAACGCCTGCTGATTATAAACCCTGGCTCCACATCAACTAAAATTGCGGTTTTTGAAGGAGAATCGCCGCTGTTCACTGAGATTATTGAGCACGATCAGGCGGAATTGGATCTGTTTAGGACGATCTATGATCAATATGAGTATCGCAAGAGAATTATCTTAGAATCCATGGAAACGCATGGCGTGGAACCCGCAGCGCTTGCCGCGGTCGTATCTCGCGGCGGCTTGCTGCCGCCTGTTCAATCCGGAGCATACATAGTCAACAGAGACATGCTCTGGCAGCTCCGCCACAATCCAGAAAATGATCACGCATCAAACCTAGGCGCGCTGATAGCGAAATCGATCGCGGATGAATTAAGCATAAGCGCCTATGTATATGATCCGGTTACCGTAGATGAGATGCTTCCTATCGCAAAGATCTGCGGCTTGCCGGAATTCCGGCGCAAGAGCATGATTCACGCGCTGAATATGCGCGCGTCAGCCATTCGCTACGCCGCCGAGAAAGGAGTGCCATATCCGGAGCTGACGCTTATAGTAGCGCATTTAGGCGGAGGCATTACGCTGTCACTGCACTGCGGGGGCAAAATGATCGACGTGGCATCCGATGAGGAAGGTCCGTTTTCTCCTGAGCGGGCCGGAGGCTTGCCCACATTCCAGACATTGAAGCTTGCGGCTGAGTCGGGCAAAGATTTTTCGCAGCTATACAATTATGTAAAGAAAAAGGGCGGATTGGCCGGGCATTTAGGCCTTAACGACGGACGTCAGGCTGAGAAGAGGATATTGCAGGGCGACGCAAAGGCTGAGCTGATTTACAAAGCCATGGCCTATAATATCTCCAAGTTCATCGGCGGCCTGGCAACAGCGGCTTGCGGCAAGGTGGACGCTGTAATACTTACGGGCGGCCTGGCGCATTCGGACATGCTTTGCGGATGGATTCGCGAACGCGTGGAGTTCATCGCGCCAGTTTCAGTGCATCCCGGAGAAAATGAAATGCAATCTCTGGCGAATGGCGTACTCAGGGTGCTTCGAGGAGAAGAAGGCGCTCATAGCTTTACAAAGGTTGAAGGCAAATTTTAAGGTGAGTTCTGCAAAGGTACAAATATGAGCTGGGAGATGATCCGTTTGAACAAGCCTAACAATTGGTTGATGTTTGCAGTTTTACTGCTCTGCGCTATCCTGGTGGGTGTTTCGCAGCTGAAGATCGCAGCGGTGCTGCCGGATGTAGCGGCTCTTTTGAATGTAGATATGACAAAGGCAGCGCTCTTAATGAGCCTTTTCACCGTGGCCGGCATTGTTTTGTCCATCCCTGGCGCCGCCTTCATGAATAGGTTTGGCGCGAAGAACACGCTCATGCTTCTAATGCTCACGCTGGCGCTAGGCAATTTCATAGGCGCTTTGACCGAAAGCTTTCCGGTAATGATGTTCAGCCGCGTCATAGAAGGAATATCTTACGCACTTATCATCACTGTCGGCATCGCGCTTATAAACATCTGGTTCACCGAAAGCAGCGCGGCGCTGGCGACTGGCTTTTTCAACATATTCGCAGCGGCTGCGAATTTTGTCTCCATGAATGCAAGCCTTGTCATCAGAGATCAGATAGGCATTAAGGCGCTCTGGTGGATCACCGCCGCCTCCGCCGTCGTTTGCTTCCTGCTAGTTCTGATTCTGGTGCATGCGCCGAAATTTGACGCAGGTTCCGATGACTCAGGAAAGCGCGTGAAGCTAGGCGATGCGTTTAAGAATCCGGCGGCTATGACCGTTTGCGTGCTGCATTTGTGCCTTGCGTTCATACTTTTTGGCTTTATAACCTGCTATCCGCAGCTATTTGCCTTCTATGGGCTGGATCAGGCTACATCCAATTTCTTCTCCAGCCTTAACGGACTCTTTGGCATGCCTGTTTGCATTATCTGCGGCATGATTGTAGCGAAAACCGGAAAACCATTTGTCATAGCAATTATCGGCGCCATTGGCTGCATTTTGCTCAGCTTCACTATGCCTTATCTGGGGCCGGAGACATATGTGGCGCATGTGATTGCAAGCGCCATTTTCCCGGGAGGGCTGGTTATGACATCCGTTTTCATCATCGTGCCGCGCCTGTGCAAATCCCCAGCATTAGTGGGCATCACTATGGGCATCCTGAACACGCTGTATTATATCGGCGTATTTGCGTCCACCCCGCTGATTACCGCCCTAAGCCAGGAAAACACCACCTGGCAGGCGCCATCCTTGCTGATGACGGCCGCGTCCGCAGTTGTTCTGATCTGCGCCGCAACTGCTTCCTTAATGAATAGGAAGCAGACGGCGAACAGCGCAAGCTGATTGATATTTAGAACTGCGTCCTGACAGGCGCAGGCGTATGCAAGAAGGGCGGGATAGGCCGCGCTAGATATGCTGATTTTCATAGAAATCCCCCTTTTTTGGAGATTGATTTTCAGCGCGATTGACATCGGCATTTCGCACCGCTCAGTGGACAGTCAAGCTTCAAAAAAGGAGCATTTGATGAAAATCGGTATAATGGGAGAAGGAATCAAAGAGATTGGCGCAAGGGCTTGAGCGCCTCAATGTGCATTAGCGGCAGCGCGGATCAAGTAAAGGGCATTTATGAACGCCATGAAGGAGAATGCGCTTTAGGATCCAGAAATGACTGTGATGTCCCGACTGGACGTGAGTACAGGCCTGAACGCTTTCTCCCGAGCTTGAAAGGGATGCCGAGGACTCCAAGAGAAGATGTCGCGCAACAGCTGCCAATTGAAGCGAAGGATGCGCAAGAGCGCTTGATGCGCGTTTAGCGGTCGAGAGCCTTCCGATACCGATTTTCATTCAATGTTCCTTTTTGGGAGATTGATTATCCATTGAATGGTGAGATTGATATCGGCATTTCGCACTAACTGTATAATCAAGCTCCAAAAAAAGGCGATTTTCTATGAAAATCAGTATATCAAATGACTATGCGCAGCGCTTTTCACCTGTCCTATATGCTGATGCTCAATTGGCTGTCAGCCCGGATATGGTGATTTGCAGTCAAATGCAACGATTTACAGGTCGGTTTATCCACTTTCAAGGTGCGAAATGCCGCTAGCGGCATTTCGCGCTAATTGTATGATCCGACTTATAAATCGGAACTTTCCAATGCAAATCAATATATGAGATAGAATCGGCGAGAAAAGGTCTTTTGCAGGCAACGCGTTCAAAGATTATGAAGCCATTTTTGAACGCGTCCAAATCACCCGCCATGCTTGTTGCGCTATAGCTCGATATGACTCTAAGCCTTTTCAGACGGCTGGCGCAACCTTTGAAGAGAGCTGAAAAAGTTTAACGGAGAGTTGCTGCAAAAACGTCGAAAATCATGATTGAAGTGCGCCTGATCGAAGTAGCCGTTTTCGTATGTAATGTCCATCAAGCAATCTTGTCCGTTTAAGTACATGCGAACGGTATTTTGAAACCGCATGATGCCTGCGTAGGTCTTTTGTGAAACGCCCAGGCTGTTTCTAAATATCTCTCGGCAGTAGCGCTGACTGTAGAAGGTATCCTTGTTTATGTCCTCGATTGAAATTTTTCCTTTGACTTCGCAAAGCTTCATTTCAATCAAATCAGCCAAGCCTGGGCAATGTCCGGGATCCGCCAATTGCGTCCTCGCGAAAGAGCATATTGCCTCGACGCGCTTTTCGAATGTTTCGGACTCTGCAAGAACATGCAAAATGGCGTTGGATGGCAAAAGATCGTTTAATAAGACGCTTCGGGCCGCGCTCAACTCGTTGCAGCAGGATGCGCGCAGGCGCAGGCCTAAAATGCTGTAAGGCTTGAAGCCGAAATAAAGGCTGTCGGGCTTCAGCTCATGCAGGCGAACGCTAGTTCCAATGCCGCAGAACTCGGCGCTTTGATCAGGCGCCAAGCGAAAAAGGAAGTCTACGCATCCATCAGGGATTTGGCGAAACTGGAAAGGCTCATTGCCTGTCCTGAACTGATAGCAAAGCGCGTTACCCTTTTTAGAAAAAGGATTCCAGAGAGCCAATTGCTCCTGATAAGAATCCAGCATCAGCAAAGAAGGCTGGAGTGGGACAAGAGGACGACCTTTGATGCTTTTAAAATGAGCCATAGTACACCATCCATCTTGTTTGGTTTATAGTTATATTGCGTAAAAATCATGAGGATTCGCCAGCAAAAGATTTAGGGTATAATTGTATCACTAAAGATTTAACATGACAATGACAATAGACATCTTTTCTAATAAAAAAGGATTTCCATCCTAATCTGTTGTTTAGAAAGACAATATTATAATGCCTAAAAGGCAATTATGGCATATTTTCACATAATTACAATCTTAAGTATCCATAATGATTTCCATTAACCAGAGAGAGGGTTTTAGCCATGTCAAACAATTTAGAAAGTGAAGTCCTAAAAGTAGTTCAGACGTATATAGATGCCACATACAAGGCAGATGTCGATGCGCTGCGGGGCACATTCCATCGAGAAGCCAGAATGTCAGGATATCTGGGAGACCAGTTGCTAGTAGGTACGCCGGAGCCTTTTATCTGCGACATAGCATCTCAGCCTTCCATGGAAAGTGTCGGTGCCAACTATCATGCCGCAATTGTCTATCTGTCTGTGACAGGCAAAATCGCTGAAGCGATTGTCCGAGAGGATGAATTTCGCGGCGCTGCATCGCTAGAGAACCATTTCCATTTGATTTTCGATGGCGGCGTCTGGAGCATCATTTCAAAGACATTCACAACTCTGTAATGCTATTGGCAGCGTAAAACGTCTGTCCTGCTATTTAATCCTGCCATGAACGATCCTATTATACTGATTTGCAGTCTAATGTGCGATTTGAGAGCTTTATTATCCATAGAGCAGTGAGAAATTCCGATATCAATAGCACTCACTGCATGAATTTTCAAATGCAAATCAGTATATACTGCTTTTCATCAAATGTTACTTTTTTGGAGCTTGATTATCCATTGAAGCCTGTATAATCAAGCTCCAAAAAAGGCAGTTTAGTACGAAACCACTTAAGGAGGCGCCGTTTGCGCAAAGTTGCGGTTTTAGGTATGTAAATTTGCAAAAAGCCAATATTTAGCAATAGACAGCAAAAAAGAGCGCACTTAAT
>JAISZB010000386.1 GCA_031269465.1 Clostridiales bacterium
AAAGTGTATAACAATCCAAGTAGCAAAGTCTGTATTATAGTTGCAATTCAGTTCAATATACTTGAAAAGCATAGACTATTGAAAATATTTCTGCTAGATCGAAAAATGCACATTAGGAGTATTAAGATTAAAACCAATATATCCTTGCAAAAGCTATTGTAAATTTGCCTTTTCTAGGTTAAAGTAACTAAGTAAGCAATCTTATAGAGTGCATAAGCCGCTCATGAGCTGTGCCAATCAGCATCGCAACTTTCATTTATTGAAGCTAGGCTTGACTTAATACCAAGCTCAAAACCCTATGCTTTAATTGTGCGCTTGGCATAGCAGGCATGAAGTGAAGCATCTTTTGAAGGGAGTCTTTCTCATGGGCATCTTTGACTTAAAAGGAAAGATTGCTCTGGTTACCGGAGCCTCATCAGGACTGGGCGTTCAGTTCGCTAAAGCTCTGGCAAGACAGGGCGCTGATTTGGCGATAGTAGCCAGAAGGCTGGAAAAGCTTGAAGAAGTAAAGAAAACTGTAGAAGGCTTGGGAGTCAGTTGCATCGCCCTCAAGTGCGACGTGCTCAACAATGAAGAAATCAAGTCTGTTGTAGCTCAAATAAAGGAGCATTATGGCAGGATAGACATCCTTGTCAACAACGCCGGCGTCGCGCGCTCAATCCCGGCCGAATCCCAATCAGATGAAGATTGGAGCGCCGTCATCGACGCGAACCTGAACAGCGTGTATTACATGGCCAGGGAAGTCGGCAAGGTAATGATTGAGCAAAAATACGGCAAGATCATCAATCTGGGATCCATTCACAGCAGCGTAGCCATGGCTTCCAGCACGCTCAATGCATACTGCGCCTCAAAGGGCGGAGTGCTGATGCTGACAAAGGCGCTGGCAAGCGAATGGGCAAAGTACAATATCACCGTAAACGCCATAGGCCCCGCTTACTTTTCATCCGAAATGACCGAGGCGGTTATAGATGATCCCGGGTTTTTATCGGCTGTCAAAGCCTATTGCCCCATGGGGCGCACCGGAAGGCCGGGTGAATTGGACGGAGCGCTCATCTACTTCGCATCAGACGCTTCCAGCTATACAACCGGCCAGCTGCTGTCCATCGACGGAGGCTGGACAACCATATAAGCTCTTTCCACATTTCACGACTGAAAATCGGCGCAACCGCAGGTTGCGCCGATTTTGGATCCAGACTATGCAGAAGAAAAGCGGACAGCCCGATAGCAAAAGAAGCTCATTGGACGCACATCATACGAAAAGCTTCATGACTTAAGCCTTTTTAAGGCATAGGCCATTATGTTCGCCGCCTGAATTGGCTAACCCGCTTCCCCTGTCGGACTTCGGCATGACGCAGGGGATTTCCGCCTGCTGTTACCCAGTGCGCCACTATGCCTCTTGATTCGTATGCGTCCAATTTTAAGAAGCGCTTGCCTTGCCGTAGGAATTCTCGCTATAGAATGCGGTTGCGCCGCGCAAGGTCCAATAGCAAAAATAAAAAATCAAGACTGGAAAGAAGTCCGCCGCATTAGATGCGGCGGAATTCTCGCCACTCAAGGCTAAATTTGCCAGTCAATCCATTTGCCTTAGTAAATGATGTTGGGGTTAAGCCGATCCATAAGAAGATAAGGCAACCGCGCGGGTATATGGCGTGAGCGTCTTATATCTGCTCGACCTTGACGAGCAGGTATATTTCGCGCCGCCAATCGAGACGGTGCCGCCGCGTTTCGACGCGCCTACGCCAACGGGCAACCCTAGCTGCTTTGGAGGCCAGCCAAAGGCGCAGCCATAAGGCAAACCGGAATGTAACGAAAGCGAGCAAAAAGTGCAGCGGCCGACAACTAGGTTATTCGGAACGACACTGCATATCTTATTGATAAAAACACCCAAAGGTCAATATGCATTGCCGCGCTTTCAGCAGAGGGATTTCACACAGTTCGTTTTATATGGCTTGCGATTTTTAGGCATAAGTTCAAGATTCTTTACACTTTTCCTTTCGTACGGGAGTGAATCCACGAGACTATGCTTTCATAGTCAATACTCCCGCTCGCTATACCCAAGCCGAGCGCTACAAGCTCCGATTGCGTATGTGAAAGCAGAACATTATTAACGCGCAGAATCACAAGCATAGCGGCAACGGCTGCACGCTTGTTGCCGTCAACGAAAGGGTGATTCTTGCAAATCGCAAACGCCAGTCGCGCCGCTTTCTCTGTAACGGTCGGGTACAACGCTTCATCGCTGAATGTCTGATAGCAGTTCAAAACCGCTGATTCGAGCGACGCAGCGTCACGAACGCCGGATAACCCTCCCGTCGAGGCAGCAATCTTTTCGTGAAGCGCGGCAACCTCTGAAACGGTGAGAATAATCATTTGGCAAGCTCCCGCAAGGCTTCAAGGTTTTCGCCTATCACACTGTCAGCTGCGGCGTCAATCAGCTGGCGCCGCGCCGCCTGAATCTCATCGTACTCGGAAAAATTAAGCACCATGTAACGCGGTTTGTTGTTCTTCAAAATAACGGCCATGCCGCTTTCATCAACGAGTCTCACGACTTTGGAAAAATTTGAGTTGGCCTCGGTCAATGAAACGAGGATGCGAGTATCAACAATCATTTTTTTCACCTCAACGATAGTATAGCAGTAAATTAGGATAAAGCCAACCAGTTTTTTTCAAAAAGGGAATTCCGTGGAGTTGCAAAATCTTTTTCTGAGTTTAGACGCAGCATATCTGAATTCATGCGGAAAGCGTCAAAAAGCCGATTGGATAATATGGAACTGTTCCGACAGTTTATTACATTATTTACCAGTCAAAAGAGCATGAAATCCTTGCGGAAAAGTTCAAAAGTTAACTCGAATATACATTTAAAAATGTAAAACTTATAAATC
>JAISZB010000008.1:0-2500 GCA_031269465.1 Clostridiales bacterium
GAAATAGAGGAAAGCTGCCGTTCGATCGGCCGGTGCGCATAATCATGTCTCTCGTGCGAACATCCATTTCAGCGAAAATCAGGAGGATTTTCGCCGGCGAAGACGCCGATTTGGAGGCGGCCCAGCAGTCTTTCCGCGAGGCGGGGGCCAAAATAAAGCGGGAGGCATTCGAACGATTGTTTGACGCTACTGTAGAGCCCGGCTGCAGCGGATATTTCCAAACATGGCGCGGTTGCAGGGTTTCTGCTATCGACGGGAGCAGAATCGCGCCGCCCGCAGCGGATGCGCCCGCGGCGGCGGATGCAGGGGCCGGAAAAGGGCGCGCCGACGGCGCAGGCTTCGATTATCTGCGACATATACAACCAAGTTGCGGTCGACGCGGAGATCGATCCTTTGCCGGCAGATGAGAGGATCATGGCTGAAAGGCGCCTGGACTCGCTTTCGGAAAAGATGCTCCGCGAGGGAGCCGGCCGTCTTCGATCGGGGCTATCCATCCTTCGAACTCATGCATAAAATAGAAAACTGGGATCTGCCTGCGCTGTGCGCGCCCCGAAGAACTTCAACCAAGACGCCGTCGCGTACATGGACAGCCTTGCGTCCGCCGACTGCCTGAGGCGATTGCGGAGGAGAGGCGGATCGACAATTCAACAAGCATCTGCGAATAACCGATAAAACACAGCTCATATCGATCATTTCGAACAATTTTATCCGCCTCCTCAGGATTGCCGCTTCCAGGCTGGCTGAGGAGGCGGCGAAGATTGGTTGGCCTTTTGAATGTTCAAAAATCAGCTCTGAGACAAAGCAATGCAATCGGCTTTGGCCTCAATCGGTTGCTTGAAAGCGAAAAGCAGTCCTCTATTGCGGTGGACTGCCTTGAATTGAATATACCGATTTCCATCAAATGTTCCTTTTTTGGAGCTGGATTATACAGCTCCAAAAAAGGCAGTTTCCTATGAAAATCAGTATACTTGGCACTCCGCTTGTCCTAACATACTGGAGAGTTAAAAGTTCTCACTGTTGATGCTCCAAAAGTCTTGATTTGGATTCGCGAAGTTTTAACTCTCCAGCAACATAATGCCTAGCAGATTCATTTGTTTGTCACCATCATCTTAACAACTTCATTTGGATGATCTGCTGTGAAGGAAAAGGCTTGAGGGGTTTGCTCAAATGCCTGATGATGCGTGATAAGCAGTTTTCCAGGAATCCTTCCATCCGCTAGCCATGCAATTGCAACAGGAAATGCATTCGCATATCGGTTCAGGCCGGAGTATGTGATTTCCTTTTCCATTAGCGCAGAGATATCCATTGGCACTACATTGCCAGCGGGCCAACCAATCTGCACTGCATGCCCGCCCGTGCGCGTCGCTGCAAAAAGTTGAGCTGTCGTTATGGGAGAACCCGCCGTTTCAAATGAAACATCGCATATGTTTTTCAAGTCTGCGTCGCAATTCAGTATCACTTCGTCTGCGCCAAGTTCTTTTGCCCGCATAAGACGCCTCTCATTGATGTCTATGCAGATGGCGCGCCCGCCTCCCGATGCCTTGAAAGCAAGCATCGTTAGCAGACCAATCGGCCCAGCTCCAAAAACAGCTCCAGTTTTTCCATGTAATTTACCCGCCAAACTCATTGCGTGAGCTGCAACAGCGACCGGTTCAGCCAGAGCGCCGAGTTCGAAATCCATACCCTTTCTCAAAGGATGGAGCATATCGGAGCGAACCTTCACATAATCGCAAAAGGTTCCGTTTACACCTGGCTCCGACAAAAACGTTACATTAGGGCAGAGATTATAGCGTCCGCTTTTGCAAGTCCCGCAATAACCGCATGGAATGCCTGGTTCAATCGCTACAAAATCCCCTAAGTGAATTTCACCCGCATTTGAACCGACTGAATAAACCTCACCACTGCATTCATGTCCGGGAACATAGGGTTGTGTAACAACAAAGTTTCCGAGTCTCCCATCTTTGAAGAAGTGAATGTCGGAACCGCAAATTCCGTTGGCCCGTATCAATACTACAGCTTCGTCTGTAGCGGGAACAGGAACTGACTCTTCTTTCATAGTAAAATGATGTTGGGAATCAAGATAAAAACATCTGTTTTTCAAAATGCTTCCTCCTTTTGAAATGGCATCTTTGGACTTAAGGCTATAAAATAGCGGAGCAATACACTGCGGGAGGCGGCGCATTAGGCCTTTAGCAATAGACTCGTTATTTTGAAAGCGTCCTATGTTTGAGAATTGCTTTAATGGCAAATCGTTTACAGCTGGTTTTTCAGGTGGAATAGTCTGCTGCTTACTTCAGCTTTACCCTGTCCAAGACATATATGCTTATTTGCACTGGGCTCGTTCGAATCAAGAAGCATAGGGATGCGCAGGATTATTATAAATTAAAAATCATGTACAGCAGGCCAAGAATCTTCTGGGAAGTATTTTGTTTCAGTTCTTTATGAATATAGTGAGATTATTCAACCTGTTTTAGATAGACATTGGAGCTTTCATTTAACG
>JAISZB010000059.1 GCA_031269465.1 Clostridiales bacterium
CAGCTGTTATTGGGCGGTGAACGATCTTTCTAAGCGCACCCAGCAAAATGCCGTACTTCATCCAGGGAAATTGCGGAATTCGGAGTTGCTCTAAGCCGTAAGCATTGACATGCGGGAGCAGTATGCAGACGTCTGCATCAATCCCTTCAATGCCATGAAACTTCTTGCCAGAGAAGGATTTTTTAAGCTTTGCATGCGCCAATTTCTGACTCCGCAGCTTTATGCAGCGCCGCGTAGCGCCATAGGGCTTCATATGCAAATCAGCACATATCGATTTTCATCAAGTTCCTTTTTTTGTTGATTATCAATTGAGCGGTACGAAATGACGATATCGATATTTCGAATATGTTTTGCATGGAATTTTTTGAGAAGCTTTTATTCAATTTGTTCGATTATAAATATATATTATGCAAAATGAAACATTTCATTTTAAAACATAAAAATAAATTGCCAATCCAAAAATTGTTTTATTCAGAGCTGATCAAGCTCCAAAAAAAGGCACTATCCTGTGAAAATCAGCATAGCTAATACTTCCTTAATAATTTATAACAGCGAGGGACAAAATAAGAAAAATCGTACGCTATTCTTTCACTGATTAATTTGTAAGGAATGGATCAATTCGAGAATTTTTTATTTTTAATTGGATTATAAGAGAAAGCGATGCTTAAGCTTCTTGCAACTTTTATACCGCAGGAGTATAATCTATAATCGTAGTTTGCAAGGAATAAATATAAAAACATCCTTAGCGATGCTCACGCCCTTAATGCGCACTGATTTGAAAGCGCTTATATCAGCTTGATTTCATGGCGTTAGAGTGGACAGTCAACATGAAAAGCGGGTTCATTAGACTGCAAATCAGTATAATGCTTGCGGTATGAGGGGCTGGCTCATGAGCTTCGCATGGGAAATCATGCCCTTATAGGGCATTAATGAGGGGGATTGTTTTGGCATTTAGTTTGAAAAATTTCTTTGGAGCGCAGGATATGACTATCGGCTCCACATGGCATAAGCTCGCGGCGTTTTCAATCCCCCTGCTGATTGGAAATATTGTCCAGCAGATGTACTCTACTGTAGACGCCATTGTTGTAGGGCATTACGTAGGAGATGCAGCGCTTGCAGCCGTAGGCTCAAGTTTTACGATGATTAATCTATTGCTGATTCTTTTTATGGGAATAGCTACAGGCGCGGGAATAATGGTCTCCCAGTATTTCGGCGCCAAGGACAGGATGCTTCTGTCCAAGACAATCGGGAGCACTCTTACCCTTACTGTTTTCTGCAGCATTTTAATAATGATAGTAGGAGCGCTAATCACCAGGCCGCTTCTAAAGCTTCTAAACACCCCTGATGATGTCATCGACATGTGCGCGGAATATCTGATAATTTTATTTACTGGAATCTCGGGAATTGCCTTCTACAACCTCATTTCAGGAATCCTTCGCGGAATGGGAGACTCTTTGATGCCTCTTGTTTTCTTGATTGTGACCTGCGCATTAAACACGGTTTTAGACCTCTTATTCGTAGCCGTTTTCAATTGGGGCGTCGCCGGCGCCGCTTGGGCCACTGTTATCGCCCAATTGATCTCTTCAGTACTGTGCCTCCTTAGGCTTACCTCAATGAAAGACGTATTTGAGCTGAAGCTCAGCCATCTGAAGCCCAACAAGGAACTCTGCCTCAGTTTGGCAAGGCTGGGGCTTCCCGCCGCTTTGACGCAGATGATCTTTTCCTTGGCGAATATTGTTGTGCAGTCTCTGACAAATCTCTTTGGAACGGATGTAATAGCAAGCTCTACCATCATTATGCGCGTGGACGGCTTTGCGATGATGCCTAATTTTACATTTGGCATGGCGATGGCCACCTTTGTGGGCCAAAACATCGGAGCTGGAAAAACCGAACGGGCCGCTAAAAGTTCTAGGCCGGGGCTTATTATGGGAATTGGCGTCTCAGCCATTCTTGTGGGTGGCATACTTATATTCGGCAGGTCTTTGATGAGAGTATTTACTGAAACGCAGACCATTATAGACTTCAGCTATAGCATGATGTGCATTTTGGCTCTCGGCTACATCGCGATGGGAGTGACGCAGATCCTCTCTGGAGCTATGCGCGGAGCAGGGGACACCATGTCCCCGATGTGGGTTTCCATCATCTCCACAGTCATCATCCGGACGCCTCTGGCATACCTGCTAGCGTTTATGACCCGATCTGAAAGCTATCCGGAAGGGCGGCCCGAAGTTCTTTTCATATCTCTTCTGATATCATGGGTTCTTGGCGCCGTCATCACATCAGTGATTTACTCCAGAGGCAAGTGGAAGAGCAAAGGGCTTGTAAAGGCTGATCCCATTTTGGAAGCGGCTGTGTTTTCCCATGTGTCTGAAGAAAACTGAATTGCCGCGATGCGGCGCCTTTTAGAGCCAAAATGAGGCGGTTGCACGCCTAAAGGCCGATTAACGGGACTTGCTTGGTTTCAAGCCTTGGCGTTGGCAGATATAATAGACGCTTGACAGACGGCCCTGATCTCAGGCAATCGCTTCTCCCTGACCTGCGATGTCATTAAGTTGCAATTTGGGCGAGGCTTTAGAGTCATTCAGGGAAAAAGCCGATTTTCCCGTCCCGGATCCAGCCGCTGACTGGCCGTTCTTAATCAGCGCCTTGATTGCGGCGAGAGAGTCCATCTTGAACATGCGCGTGCCGAAGTTTCTTGCGGCAATTCGCCAGCTCGACCGCTAATCCTAAATAACGAGTATAAATTTAGATCTCTTTTCCCTTTCTATGAAAAATATAAAGGTTGGAATTTAGGTAGAAGCAGGAATGGAACTGATCATTGCTAAAGGGCCTTAAGACCAAAAACAACACAAAACCTGAATCTATCTCGAAAAGCTTGCCAGCTCATACTTGCTGCACAAATAATTCAGGACTGAAAGTAATATCCGTCAATCACCCCATAGCTAAAGCTAGGGGCTTAGCAATAAGCCCTGATTGACTAGCCTAAGCTTCCATCGAGAAGCTACGCTGTCCAAGAATATATAGGTACTCCGGAGCGTTTGCTCTAACTCCGGACACTACGGGAATCCACTGGCTATTCCTTTAGATGCAATCTACATGCGGAAAGCAGCGGGGAAGCGCAATCGCCAGATCCATAAGGCTGCCATCAACAAGGGCGGAAAGAGGAAGCTGAATCAATCTCCAAAGTATGTATTTGGCTTTCAGCTATTTGATAGAGTGCAAATGCCGGACGGACGCAAAGGCTTCATCTTCGGGAGGCGATCAAGCGGAAGCTTTGATGTCCGCACGTTGGACGGA
>JAISZB010000138.1 GCA_031269465.1 Clostridiales bacterium
CAGCACAATCCTTCCGCTATAATCCCCTATTTCTAGGGCAGGCTGCCCTTCGCCAATGCTATTCCAAGGTTTTATATGCCTGGGGCACTGCCTCTTCCCCTAGAGGACTGTTCAGCCGCAGGCTGTAGTGTCCGGAGCTGGAGCAAACGCTCCGGAGTACCTATATATTCTTGGACAGCGTAGCTTCTCGATGGAAGCTTAGGCTAGTCAATCAGGGCTTATTGCTAAGCCCCTAGCTTTAGCTATGGGGTGATTGACAAGTCACGCCTCTACTTGAAATAAGGGCAAAGGCGCATGCTTTCACTCCTGCTTGCCAAGATGCCTTTGCCTAGCAGCTCCCCTTTCTAGAAATTTACGCCATTTCGCTCCTGTATTTCCTCAAAAGCCAGCGTTTTTAAGCAATTGCTTTTCATCACGCATTTCCTCATATCAAGAATTCGGGAGAATCGGCATGCGCTCCGGTTCCGAAGCGCTTGGGAAATCTCGCTTGGAGCCTGCCATATAGAGGCCCAGCTCCTGATATGTGACGTTTTTCGGATTTACATCCGCCACCAGCTGGCCTTCGTATATCACAAGTATCCTGTCGCTGACGCTCATCACTTCATCCAGCTCCAGTGAAACAAGAAGGACGGCTTTGCGTTGATCCCTGACATTGACCAGCTGGCTGTGGATGTACTCAATTGCGCCTACATCCAAACCCCTGGTCGGCTGAACCGCAATCAGAAATTTAGGATCCCTGTCTATCTCCCTTGCGATTATAGCTTTTTGCTGATTGCCTCCAGACATGCCCCTTGTGACTGTTTTAGGCCCTTGCCCGCTTCGTATGTCAAACTTGTCAATGAGCCTGTCCGCATAGCTGTAGACGCTGTCATAGTCCAAGAATCCGCCGTGCTGAAACTTGGTTTTGAAGTAGCTTTGCAATACCAGGTTGTATGCGAGGTTATACTCCAGAACCAAGCCATGCCTGTGCCTGTCCTCCGGTATATGCGCCATGCCGTGCTTATCTCTTCCCCTTATGTTTTCATGGGTTATATCGGCTCCATTTACAGTCATCTTGCCCGCGTCCGGAGGCACAAGCCCCGTCAGCGCATACACCAGCTCGCTCTGGCCGTTTCCGTCAATGCCGGCTATGCAGACTATCTCCCCCTCATGCACGGAGAAAGATACATTGTTTACGATATTTTTGCCTGAAGTCCTGCTTTTTACAGTAAGTCCCGAAGCCTCAAAGATGACTTTTCCCGGCCTGCTCTCTTCCTTTTGGACATTCAAGCTGACTTTCCTGCCGACCATCATCTCAGAAAGCTCTTCCTTGGAAGTAGTTGAAACATCTACGGTGCCTATGTATTTTCCGCCCCTTAAAACCGTGCAGCGATCCGCTACCGCCTTTATCTCATTGAGCTTATGCGTTATAAACAGAATGGATTTTCCCTCTGCGGCAAGCCCCTTCATGATGTTCATCAGTTCGCTGATCTCCTGGGGAATCAAAACCGCTGTTGGCTCGTCGAAAATGAGGATTTCATTGTCGCGGTAGAGCATCTTAAGTATCTCGGTGCGTTGCTGCATTCCGACTGTTATATCCGCTATATAGGAATCGGGTTCTATGTCCAACCCATATTTCTTGGATAGCTCCATAACATGCTTGCGCGCATCGTCCATCTTCAAAATCCCGTGCTTTGTGGTTTCAACCCCTAGGATTATATTTTCCAGGACTGTAAAATTGTGAACTAGCTTGAAATGCTGATGAACCATGCCGATTCCAAGCTTCGTCGCGTCACTCGGGCTGTGGATTCCAACGGCGGCGCCGTTTTTCATTATAGTCCCTGAGTCAGGCTGATACATTCCGAAGAGTATGCTCATGAGCGTAGACTTGCCTGCTCCGTTTTCTCCCAGCAAAGCATGGATCTCGCCCTTTTTGAGTTGCAGGGTTATGTTGTCGTTGGCTATGACTCCGGGGAATTTTTTTGTAATGCCTTTCATTTCAATTATGTATTCCATTTATTAACCCCGACCTTCTAAAAAAAAGGGAACATTTGCACTTAGCAGACGTTCCCTCTCAAGCGTTTTGCCAATGTGGAGCGCACGCCAAATTACGCGGGCATTATCCTTTTCATCAATACCTATTTTCATTCAATGTTCCTTTTTTGTAGCTTGATTATCCACCAAGTGGTGTGAAATGCCGATATCAATCGCACTCGCTGTTTAATCAAGCTAAAAAAGGCAGCTTTCTATGAAAATCAGTGTATAGAACCGCTATTTGATCTCGTTCACTACGGCAATAGCAACGGGAACATTCGCAATTTCTACAGTCGCGCCGGTTGCGTCTACGTCTCTGACGATATCAACGGACTTGCTTACGAGCTTTGCGTATATGGCATCATAATCCGCCAAAGTGAATTTCTCGAACTTCGCAGTGTCCATCGCAAGGCCCACGCCGCTGTTTTCAGCCGCGAAGACAAGATCCTGCCCGCCAGCGAAGCTTCCGTCGTAGAAGCCTTTCACGCAGTCGTACACGGATGATCTTAGGCCTTTAAGCGCTGATGTAACGACTGTGGGCGATTCGGAAGACTGATCGACGTCAACTCCGATGACTTTCTTCCCCGCCTGCTCAGCCGCCGCCATAACGGAGTTTCCTACAGCTCCGCCCGCGGCGAAGATGATCTCCGTTCCGGCGTTATACCATGACGCAGCCATAGCCTGAGCTTCCGGACTTGCAACGAAAGCTCCTGTATAGTGGTACTGGATGGATACGCTGCCTGCGGCAAGCGAAAGCTCCTTCGCCGCATAATCAGCGCCTTGTATGAATCCGTATCCGTAGCGCATCACTGCTGGGACTGCCATTCCGCCCATGTATCCAAGCTGGGTATGCCCGTCTTTAACAGCGGCGTATCCCGCAAGGAATCCGGCCTCTTCCTCGGCGTATGTAACGCCTACGGTCTTCGGGCCTGTTTTGTATTCCGAGTAGTCCGCGCTATGCGGGCTCCCGTCTATAAGGACGAAAGCTACATCAGGATAGGTGTCCTGAGCGATGAATACAGGCGTCTCGAACAGGAAACCGGGTGTGATTATGAGCTTGGCGCCGCCTTTTACAGCCAGTTCTATGGTATTTAGGTACGAATCGTCAGACTGCTCCGATGGCTGGTAGTACTTGTGGGGAATATTGTTTTCCTCCGCATACTGAGCCATGCCTTCCCAAGCGCCTTGATTGAATGATTTGTCGTCTATTGTGCCGAGATCGGTCACAAGAGCCAGTTCATAAGTTTCAGTTTCATTTGCGGGGGCGTTTGCGCCTTCCGTTGACGCCGCCGACTGTCCTGAGCAGGAAGCAAGGCTAAAAATCAAAGCGGCGGCCAAGCCCAGCGAAAGAAACTTCTTCATAGAATCCCTCCATTTTTGGGAGCTAAAGCTCCAATTGCCGCGACAGCTGAACAAATGCGCATAGATTTTTCGATTTTGAGCTATACTGATTTGCAGCCAAATATACCTGTTTTTGAGTTCGATTATCCATAGAGACGCAGCATAATCAAGCTCAAAACAGAAACTTCAGATGCAAGTCAAATAAACTGCGCATAAGTATAGTCTGAGGCGAATGCGCGCCAATAAGCGTTTTAAGTCCTGAAAGAGCTTGTCCCTTGCCTCGAAAGCTCGGAAAAGCGCAGACATAGTTCTTTAGGCGGCAAATCCAGCGCTTGATTGCGTAGTCCGCATGATAGAGCTGCGGCCATTGCACATTTATTATACAATAAAAAGCGAAAAAATCAAAGACAGTTTGGGCCAAAACCGAAAGGTAAAATATCTTTCAAAAGATATATTTGGTATTTATCGACTGAGGAGGCAACAATGACTATAAATCTGCCAGGATCGCAAAATTCCATCATAACCTGCCTGCACACCCCGCAAGGGTATGCCAGCCCCGGCTCTCCGGCCCATCCAGAAACGGCTATGGCGACGAAATCAGCCTCCCCTTCCGAGACGGCTTTGAAGAAGGCTGTCCTCTCCGCGCAATTTGTTGGAGAGTAAGCCGCATTTTCTATGTTGCAGCCCGTATAGATCTTCCCGTTTCCGCACAAAAGAGCGGCCCCCACTTTAAACCCCGAGTAAGGAGAATAAGACATTTCCCTTGCCGCAATGGCTTTTTGAATAAGCTCAACGTTGTCCATGCACTCCTCCAAGCTTTTTTAACCGCCGTGCGGGCGCGGCCATAACCGCCGTGCGGGCGCGGCCATCCCGCCGTGCGGGCGCGGCTATCCCAGAATCTTAATCGCCTGGCTTGTCCCAATCCGCTCGCATCCCGCTTCGAGATACGCCTCAATGTCCTTTTTAGTCCGTATGCCGCCGGCGGCTTTTATCTTTACATTCTTTCCAATATGCTTTTTAAAGAGGATTATATCCTCAATCCGCGCCCCGCCGGAGCCAAAGCCCGTTGATGTCTTGATGTAGTCCGCCCCGGCGTCAGTCACGGCTTTGCACATGGCAATCTTCTCATCTTCGCTCAGATAGCAAGCTTCTATAATAACCTTTATAAGCTTGCTCCCGGCAGCCTTTTTGCACTCGCTTATCTCTTGAGCCGCATACTCAAGCATCTTGCTCTTTAGCGCCCCAATGCTCACCACCACATCCAGCTCGGAAGCGCCGTCCTTTACAGCCCGCTCAATTTCCGCAGCCTTTATCCCCGGCGCATTATAGCCTAAGGGAAAACCTATTACTGTGCATATATTCAGAGGCCCTCCGAATATATCTTTCATAGGCTTTACAAAAAGAGGAGGCAAGCATACAGACGCCATACTATACTCTAAAGCCTCTTCGCAGAGTTTTTCTACTTCCTCCATAGAAGCTGCAGCTTTTAGTATTGTATGATCTATATGAGGAAAAATGTCAACTGCTTCCATTTAAACACTCCTTTAGCTTTTACTGTGCAAAGAGCCAGCTGATTTCTGAGCTTTCTCATTTGCCGATGAGCACATGAAAGCTCCGAAGCTGCGTTTGGCTGCGAAGCGGATATCTATACCGCTTCACGCTATATCACTCCAAAACAGAAGCTCTTAGAGATAGCCCGCAGGCTTTAAACGCCGCCTTCATGCGATTAATGATAGCGTCTAAACGGCTTGTTGTCAATGGCTGATAAAGCTTTGACTTATGCGGTTTATGCTGACGGTCTGTCAAATGAGCAGATTTCAAAGCATTAGCCTTTGACGCAACGCGTTATCAGTCGCGAATTCGGAACTTGCAGATCCGTACAGCAGGCTTATATATGAAAAGGAGAAGCGGAGGCTTTGAGCCTTCGCTTCTCCTTTTCATCAATCATTCTCCTTGTGCTTTTTTTGCAGGGCTTCTTTTATCGAATCAGACTCAGCTTGAGTAATGATTCCTTCATTTACCATCTCAGTCCAAATGCCTACTCTAGGAGTCTTTTTCTTGCTTTCGAAAAAAGCGTCTCTATCTTCAGGACTCATTTCCTTTATTTTCTCTTTTTCAGCCAAGCGCTTTTCATGCCGTTCCTCAAGGTATTTATTTATCTTTTCAGCAGTTTCTTTAGAAATGACGCCTTCATCAGCCAATTCGCTGAAATCTGGCTTTTGCCTGTCAGCTTTCTTCTTGAAGCCGAATCCTTTTTTCTCTTTTTCGCTTTTCGAACTCCTTTTAATCTCAGCGTTCGATTCCTTGCCGCATCTCAGTTCAGAAGCCAACGCTTCGGATGGAACCGACAATGCTACGGCTATGGCCGCCATGACAAGAAGAGCCGGTTTTTTAATGATCTGGAACAAATGAAGCCATCTCCTTTTTCTTTGGTTTTTTTGCGCAGGATGAATTAGCTTTCTTCCTTGCGCCATTATTGATTGACGATGTTAGTATGGATTTATTTTGCGATTCTTATAGGTAAAATATGTGAGAAAATGATGAATTATACGTTTTATATTAAAGAGAACCTTAGCTATACTGCTTTTCATATAAAATTACTTTTTAGAGCTTGATAATACAGCGAGTGCAAAATGCCGATATCGGCATTTCGCACCATTCAATGGTTAATCAAGCTCCAAAAAGGTACATTTGATGAAAAGCGGAATAAAGCAAAATCCTCAGCTTAGGCGAGGATTAGACCTATTCAATCAAAAGCGACGTTTTTGAGGCTGCATTATGCGATGAAGAGTTGAATATTAAGAACAGAAATTCGAAGCTTTCCAAGCATCCTTATTGCAACCATATTCACGCTGATTTGAAAATGAAACATACAAGATGCATAAAGCTGCAAATCCGTGTATTATATAGGGCGTCCGCTCTTAGAAAAAGGCGGTGGGGATTGCAATCCCACCGCCTTTTTTTCTAATATTCAAAAACTGCCGTTATGTTGGCAGAAACTGCTAAATCTCCTGACTGAATAGGCACTGCTGCGGCTGCATCCTCTTGGAGCTTCATATTTGCGTTTCCGTATAGCACTGGCGTATAGCTGCCGCCGGATTCTTGGATCTCTACCGGCCTTCCTATCGTAACGCTCAAGGACTTTCCAATTGCGCCGGCTTTGGATATGGCGTTTTTAATGGCCAGATCCATTGCCTGCTCATAGTAGGCTGAAGAGTCGGCTATAGTAAATTGGATTCCGCCTCCGGAATTCGCTCCGGCGTCAACCGCCTTCTCCAACACCTCTCCCGTCTGCTCCAAATTCCTCACAGTTATCTTCAGGGTGTTTGAAACGGTGTATCCAGTTATTCTATTGTCGTTTTGATAGTCAGTCTGAGGATAGATGTTGTATTCGACTGTCTGTATGTCCTTTTCGGCTATGCCCATATCCTTGATGGCAGCGATTATCTTTTCCATCTGAGCCGTATTGGCGGTCTGAGCTAATTTAGGATCTGCGTTCTGATTGGTGCATCCGACATTTACATATGCTATGTCAGGCTTGGCATTTATGGAGCCGTAGCCTGTCACCGTAATCTTCCCGCTTCCTTCAGCAGCATCGACGCGGGTCAAGCCTGTCGCCCAGACAGCCGAAGCGCCTGCAGCGATCAGCGCAGCCACGCAGATAATTGGTTTTTTAAGTTTCATGAAAAATCATCCTTTCAGAAGTTCAAATGCGCATTTATATGCTGTTTTGACGCACCTATTTTGTGGTTTGCACTTTCCATCGCGAATCAGCATGCTTATAGGCATTAATACTTAAGCGCGCGGTCAGCGCCTATTTTGAGCCAGGATTATTCACTTGCAAATGCATGAACCCGCTTCAAAATCGAAGCTCTCAAATGCGCCTCAGAAACGCTGCGCCTAATTGCCCGCAGGCTTTTTGACGCGGCTCTTTTTCAATATCAAAACCGCCACCGCACCCAAAATCGCTATGATGGCAAGAGGTATTGAGGCCCCCGCCAAAAACACGGCCAAATTCTCAAAAAACCTGGCCGTTTGCGCGGCTGATCCTCTAAAGCTTTGGGCTGCGCGCTTTGCCAGGGTCTCGCGGCTGGTCACCGCTATCAAAAGCTCCTTTACTTCTTCGATATCTAAATATATGGTGGAGTATGAAGCCAGGCTGTCAATGTTCTTGAGCCTGCTCTCGTAAATTTCTATGTCCGCGTTTATAGCTCCGAGACGCTCTTCGAGATAGAGAATGTCCTCTATATCCGTGGCGAGCTCCCTCATTTCTATGACGCGCTCCCTCTCTATATACTTGACATCCAGCCTGCCCTTCGCGTCATAGTACTGCCCGGTCATGTCGTCCGCACTCTCGTTGGAGCTTTGGAGCTGGCCCAAGGCCTCCACCCGCTTTTTAGCTTCGCTGAATCTTTCGCTTGGAACCCTGATTACGCCGCTATAGGTTCTCCTGGCATCCTCTCCATCGCCGTAGCTGTAAATAGAAGAGCTTTCGATGTACCCTCCGCAAGAGTTCGCTATTTCATCTAAATCCTCCATGCTTTCATCGAAGGACTCAGTTCTCAATATTACATTTCCCGTTTTTACGATTTTCTCACCCTGATGCTTTGCGTCAGCGGCATGCGCGGACATATCCGCTTCAGGCGCGGACATATCCGCTTCAGGCGCTGGCATATTAGATTCACCCGCATAATCATACAGCGCCTTTTCCTCTTGCCAAGGCATCTCAACCGTGTCTTGCGCTTGGGAATACGCAACGCTTGAGGCGCCGTTTAACGACTCCTGCCTGGAAGCGGATGCGGAGCAGGCTGCTAGAGCCAGACTGGCTGCGGCTGCGAGAACAGCTGTTGAAACCGTGTTTAAATTTCTCATATTCACTGCAACCTCCGCCGCTTTTTAAAGCGGCTTCTCCTTTCCTATTTCTGATTATGGTTAAATGAGCTTATCAGCGCAGATTCACGCGCATTTTAAAAAACTACTGCTTTTTGCGCCGAAGCGCTCTAAAAATATATAAGGCGCCCGCACCAAAGAGAGCTATCAGTGCGACTGGCAAAAACGCTCCAGAAGCAAAGACTACCACCGCCTCCATGAAAGCGGCTGTGCCGTTGAAGGAGCTTACAAAGCTGTTTCTCATTCTGAGCCCGAAGCCGCTTTCAGGCATAACCGCCTCTGGCTTATAAGTCTCATCAAGCGTTATGCTTATTATAGGCATGCTGGCCTGAGCTTCAATTGAATTGAGTTCACCCCTCATCGCTTCATACTGCTCCTGAACCGATGACAGCTGAGATTCTACGCGTATCATAACGTCCATGGAGGCGCTTTTTCCCAAAAGCTCCTCAAGGCGCTGCTTTTCTACTGCCTTGGCGGCCATCTGAGCGTTCAGATCCATTTCCCTGCTGGCGTAGCTTGAAACGGCTTCGCCTTCATATGTCACTTTCCCAAGAGACTTAAGAAGCGCCTTAGCTTCATCATATTCCGACAAGTCAATCCTGCGGTATATATGGCCGCTTCCCGCGTATCCGCCCCTGCCCGCGTCTATTCCGGAGCTTTCATTGTAGCCCCCCATCGACTCGATTGCGGACACCGCTTCTTCTATGTCATCAACTCTTATCGAGATGTTATACGATAAAGCGTTTATCCCCTCAGGCGGTCCATAGGATGAAGGGGCAGCTCCACTAGAAGCGGGGGCTGGCGATTCACCAAATGAGGATGGTTCTGCTGAAGCATCCGAGAGCCTCGCTTGAACTGCGGCGGAGTTCATTTCAGCCTTTAGCGCGATACTGCCTTGTGCATCTTCTGCTGATGCATATAATTCAGGTTTTGAGGATGCCGCAGAATGTATGGCTGAGACTAAAGCGCTCAGAACAAGCAATGTCGCCGCCATTCCAGCTGCGGCCGCAGCCAGCCTGCTGAAAAAGCTGAGAGTTTTTTTATCCTTCTTTGTTTCTGCGGAAATTTTCTTCATAACTTCAATGTGAAAGTCCATTGGCGGCTCAATCTGAGGAATGCCATGAAGCGCCTCAATCATTGACGACATTTCCAACAAAGACTGCTTGCAGGCCTCGCAGGTTTCAAGATGCTCCTCCAAGCGCTTTTTATCTTCGTCATCCAACGCACCGTCTATGAATTGGGGGATCAGCTCCTCCAAATCACTGCAGGTATGCATCCCTCTAACCTCCTTTCACAGTATAAGACGCAGCCTTTAAAGTTTAGTTCCAAGAGCGCGTGAATATTTTCAAAACGCTCCCCATTGATTTCCGAGGGCGTATTCATAGTCTATATACCGCCCTCCAGCTCGCTCAAAGTCTTTCTCATAAGGATCCTTGCTCTAGAGAGCTTCGATTTGACCGTGCCCAGAGGAAGCTCCAGCGTCTGCGCAAGCTCTTCATAGCTGAAGCCCTGCAGATCCCTTAGGATTATTAAGGTTCTGACCTCTTCCGGAAGCATTTTCAAAGCTTTTGCTACAGCCCTTAATGTTTCGTTGCGCTCAGCCGTTTCTTCAGGCAAATCCGGGGACGCCAACGGCAAATCATCTATGGGCTCAAGCTTAACCTTCCGTTTTCTTAGGAAATCGATTGCGGTATTAGAGGTTATCCTCGCCGCCCACGACTTGAACTTGTCCATGGACTTGCAGATTGAGATGTTCTTGTAAATCTTTAAAATGGATTCTTGGGCCACGTCCTTGGCGTCTTCAGCATTTCCCATGTATTTGTAGCTGACGCTGTAAATCAATTTCTCATAAAGCAAAATTATCTCTTCGAAGGCCTTGACATCGCCCTTTTTTGCCCGGGCAAGTGTTAATTCGCTCATTTAAGATCAACCCTTCAAAATTGCGTGTATGTACGCGCCCTTAGATAGCCATGCCTCAAGAAGCGCAGACGAATGAGTTGATGCGCATAACATTTAATAAACATTGAATCTGCCGGCTTAAAAAGCGTCAGGGCGCATGAGGCATGCGGAATCGCAGTCAAATGCACCTATTTCATTTGCAAATCAGCCAGTATAGATTGCAAACGCGAGGAGGGCTCTATTCGACTCCTACTTAGCCTGACTTCCAGCTTTTAGGGCGCGAAATGCCGATATCAAAAAATCAATCTCCAAAAAAGGCAGTTTAGTACGAAAATACATTTTATGGACATTTGTCCATGCCTCAAACACACAAATTACTTAATATTTTCACCCTTGGCGGTGAAGCGTAGCGTCATAGGGGTTCATATGAAAATCGGTATAAGTAAATCTGTTTATATGCGATTGAAAAATCGCTTTAAACCTCTATGCAGGGAAGCCTCCAGCTTAAGCTCGGATTAAGAAGGCGCCATAAATCGGCAAGGGCTTAAATAGGCGCGCGATAAGCCGCTTTTATTTCCATGCCGACGATTTGCTGTCAAATGCGCCTAAGAGCTTTCATATGCAAATCATCGGGCAGGCTTTCTTTAAATTTCCTTCGGCATGCAAGGCAGCGCTGGAAAGTTCAGGCTTAAAATCTCTAATTAGGCCGGATCAGTTTAACTGCGAGCAGCATAAATAAACCTCGGAAAAAAAGCAAGCGATCAGCGCCGATTGCGCTGATCGCTTATTTTCGCCTTCAGGCATTCCAGATGTTCGGGCTTGGAAAATTTTAAAAAAGTCCCAAGGTGCCGGTCCTATATTTTGACACCTAGCTCGCGCTAGGTGGGTGTCCGCATAATAACTTTCGCCTTCCACCGCCCAAAGGGAATTAGATTGCGGCCTGACGTAGGTTATAGAATATAGGACTCCCGTTTTCCATCTGTAGGTTCAAAATTATAGGTTATCGAACATCTCAGGATCTCTTTGACTTTATTATAAACGAATTTGACAGAAAGTGCAATAGTCTATATTGAATATTTGCTATTCTATTTTTTCCAGCCATTCAAGAAAGAGTCTGCCGCTTCCGCCGTCAGTCCAGTTCTTGAACACATAATATCTTTTCCCATTCGCTTCGAAAATTTCCATCCAATATTTAGCTTTTCCGTCCACAAAGCGTTGGTTTCGCATGCCGTCGGCAGGATTCAGCTCTTTTAGGGCGGCGCACTTTATTCCGAAAGTTTTTCTGGAGAAGTCAACAGACGTCAATTCGGCGATTGCGCTCTCAGGCATTGCGCCTGAAGCGAACATCTCCCTCATTCTCTGCCTGACCAAGCGGCGAGTCCCGGGAATTATAAATACTGGCCCAGCCTCGTCGTCCTCTTCGGCAATCTCGGACTCATCCAGAGATCCTAGCGCAATGAGTCCGCTGAATTCCTCATCTTGCTCGTCAATGTCTATCATAGAGCTTTCATCTGCCGAGTCAAGTGCCATCTCGAAATCATCGATGGAAGCATCTGCTATGGAAACTTCCTCAAATTTTCCGTCTCTTCCAGTTTCGGGGAAAATGTACATTTCCCCGAAGCCTTCAGTGGAATCAAAGAAAGCCTCTTCAACTTCAGCCGCGGCTGCTCCCTGGGCGAAAGCTTCCTGCCCCTTTTGCTCCGCAAGCTCATCTTCGCCTTTCTTCGCCATTTGCTTTTGATCGCTGCGGAAGGCATATGTGAATGCGCTTTGCTCATTTACCTTAAAAAGCGAATCAAATGTCCGTCCATCCGCCATGATGATGGAAAGCGAAGAAACATCGGGCGCTATCTGCTTCTTGTTCTTGGCTACGCCTCGAAGCATGGCTTTGTACGTGGTTCCATTCACGCAGCACATGCAGTAAGGGCTCTGCGTGAATATAAAGCGTATGAAGTCTATGAATCTCTTGCATCTAAAGCGCGTAGAGCGAAAGTCTGGAACGTAGAATCCGATGTAAGTCTTCAGCTGGGAAATGTTAAGCTCTAGCTTCGCGTTTTTTGGGTTTTGAAAGATGGCGTCTATGACCTCTTTCACTTTTAGGAGAACTGCCCAGTCTTCCTGCTTCTCAGGCAATACGCTCAAGCCCGCGGCATTTAGAGCCTCAGTAATGGTATTCTTCGGAAAGCTCTTAGGAAGCGTTTTAGCGACAGGCTTTTCTTCCTTAGCCGACTTCCTGGATGATTTTGACTTCTGCTGTGGTTTTGGCTTTTCAGGCTCTACAGTTTCCTGCGCCTTGTCAGGCGCGGAGCCAAAATCCTCGGAAACGGCCTCATCTGCTGCAAGAGGCGGAGAAATGGCTTCCAAAACCGCCTCTGAAACTTCCTTAACGCAGTGTATGCAACTGACAAGAGCCTTGTCTGAGTATTCCAAATCAATGAAATAGTCGCAAGATGCTTTGAATAGGTTGTTCACATTTTGCGTGAAACCGCATCCTATGACCCGTTTGCCGTGTTCATGCAGCTTTTTTGAGAGAAAGGCGAATATGCCGTCTCCGGAAGCTATGACATAATTGTCTATATCCGGACGCTTCATAATAGTCTCGACGACATCTATTATGAGAATGACGTCCGCGGCATTTTTCAGCTTGTCATTTGGGTTGGTGTTGAAAACCTGCACCGGATCAATGCCTATCTGAAGTATTGAGGCCCTCAGGTTCCTGTGCGGTATGGAAGCCCAATCAGCATAAGCTCTCTGAATGGTTATTCCTTGAACTCCATCTACTTGCTGGACTCGCTTGTACACTTCATGCAGCTGCAAATACTGCTTGTTCTTATTCGTGAAAAGGCCGTTCAAATTTTCAATGTCATAGAAAATCGCGGTATTGCAATTCATTGTTATCCTTCCCTGTTTGCAGTCATATCGCTTTAAGGATGACCCCAGCGACTTTTTTTATGGGATTTGACCTAAAAAACGATGGAAAAGGATAAAGCTATTTTCCACTGCATTTTAGGGTTTTTGCCTTTTTCTCGGAGAATTGCCTGCGTCTTAACAAAGAGCTCGCTCAAATAAAATAAACTCAGTTTATGAAACCGGCTTGAAGCTAGTCCGTAAATATACTGCTTTTCATATAAAATTACCTTTTTTGGAGCTTAATTGTACAGCGAGTGCAAAATGCCGATTTCGGCATTTTGCGCCATTCAATGGACAGTCAGCAAAAAAAGGAGCATTTGATGAAAAGCGGCATAAGCGGCAGGGCTATTTCGGGCCGCTTGATTTCAAAGCATCCTCAGTTAAGGCGTTTTCCTTCTTTACTTATAAACTCTTAATGTCGAGGACGAAATCAAACGGATCCTTGACTTTAACTCGACCATAATCTTAGAAGCGGCCTGCGGGAGAGATGCAAAGGGCAAGCATTAACTGCTATAGCCACGCAGGATCTGCCATGGAATGCTCGGACGCTGACAGGCATGCGCGCAAGGCTATAGCTGCTCAAGCACGCTATAGCGTTTAAACCTCCGAAAGCGCATATTGATAAATAATCTCTCAGGGGTATATACTGATTTTCATAGAAAATTACCTTTAGGAAACATTGAATGAAAATCGGTATAAGTGAATTGATTAAAGCAGAAAAGAGTTTTATGATTGGCGGCGTTTAAGCAATTTTCAAAAAGCGGAATGCATGCCTAGCGCCGAAATGCCTCCAGCATTTCGGTTTGATGGGATTGATGCGCAATCAAATGCACCGATTCGCGTGATTATCCAATATAGCAAGGTATAATTCAGCGTTAAGATCGGAACTTTCCAATGCGCGTCAGCATCGCATAAGGCCTTTCAAGCAAGAGCTTGCTGAGCTTGGCATTAGGATTTAAGCAAAGGGCGTGCCGATTTGCGGTCAGATGCGCCTATTTTAGCTTGAGCGTCCACAGGAGTTGAATCCTAAATGCGCGCATTCAGCGCTTTAAAGGCGGGAAATGCCGATATCAATCGCTCTATACCGCTTTTCATTTAATGTTCCTTTTTTGGTTGATTATCCATATCGGCATTTTGCACTCGCGGTATAATCAACTAAAAAAGGTAATTTTATATGAAAAGCAGTATAGCTGTACAGCCAGCTCGAAAAGGGAACTTTCATATGCAAATGGCCATATGCCGATTTTCATCTGCACATCCTTTATTTGACGATTATCCACTGAGCGGTGCGAAATGCAGATATCAATCGCACTCTCTGTTTAATCAAGCTAAAAAAGGCAGTTTTCTATGAAACTCAGTATAACCAGAGACAATCTGGCTAAACCAGCAAAATCGCCGCAACAATTGCCCTTAAACGCCTCTTGGGCCGCCCAGCTATTTAAGGCGCGCTGAAATGCCCTTTTTCATGGCAGGATTAAAGTCCCCAATGGGGTATCCGTCATTGTCCAGGCTATTATTCCGCGCCTTCATCAGCGGGCATTTAAATGTCTGGACTATCAGTTGAGGCAAATATCCGCGCACTCATCCGGCGCTCTTCATTGGAGGCAAGCGGAGCTTTATGCTCAAAGCCAGCATTGTTTCAGAAGCGCTGCCTTAAAGAAGAGCGAAATTCAGCATGAACCTTGCTTCCATTATGAATTGACGCTAATCCTATATTGAATACGGCAACTTTTTGGCGAAGTTTGTGAATTGCTTCAATTAATGCTTTAGCTGCATATTTCTCTAGAATTGAGAATTTCCAGCAAAATCCCTAAGTTTTGGGGTTTTCTCTGTGTTTCTTCTCTTCTCAATACAGAATCAGTATGTCGATTTGCAGCCGAATGTACCTTTTTATACTGCTTTTCATATAAAATTACCTTTTTTGGTTATACAGGTAGTGCGAAATGCCGATTCGGCATTTCGTACCCTCAATGGATAATCAAGCTCCAAAAAAGAAACATTTGATGAGAAGCGGTATAGCATGACTGAACAATGCTTCCAAGATGCGAAGCGGCATACCGCACTCGCTTTAAAAAACTCCGTAAGCTCTCCCTAAAAGAAAGCATGCTTAAGGTTCCGCATTCACCTAGATTTTAAGCCAGCCATAATACAGTATACGCTATGCTAAGCTGGAAAAATCATAAATTATCTCCCATGCATCCCCTAATTTTGTTTCCTTAGGCAGCATCATCATTTCCACTTATAGCATTAATTAGAAATCTACGCCCTTTGGATTTCCAAGCTTTTAATATCCTTACACTTACTATAGACTAAATCAGCAAAATCTGCAACTATTCTTGCGCATGCGCTTTAGACGGGCCAAATGAGATTTAACTGAATGATAGTAAGAATTAATCTTTATTGACGTATTTTGATATTAAAAAACCGTAAATAGTGTATAAGACATTATAACTCTAATGTTGAAGTTTTACAATTTCTTTATAATGGAATATAACTATTATTAATAAAACAGCGATAAAATTTAGGTTGCTTTTAACTAAGTTACTGCACAAAGTTCGCTTTTATGAGGATCAAAGCTTAATTCCAGCGCATTTCGCCAACATCTTTGGGAATATTTACACAAGTAATTTATATCAAAATCAAGTCATAAAACATGTCCTTAATTCATAAATATAATTGAAATAAATCAGGCTTTAAACCAAAGCCTCTCAAACCGGCGGGGGGCTAGAAGAAATGGAGCTGAACAGCAAATGAAATGGCAGAGCGCATCGGTCGCTGATGCTTTGCGCCGGCTTGACACGGACGCGGCTAAAGGGCTTTCGGATGAGCAGGCGGAAAATCGCTTCTTGGAATTCGGGCCAAACCAGCTCAAGTCAAAGAAGAAGACGAATATACTTGTAAAATTCCTCCGGCAGTTCAACGACTTCATGATAATAATACTGCTCTTCGCGGCGGCAGCCTCGTTCGCCGTCTCCTTTATAAACAACGAGGGAGGCTATGCCGATCCAATCATCATTTTAGCGATAGTAATCCTCAACGCGGTCCTGGGCCTTGCGCAGGAAAGCCGCGCCGAGAAGTCGCTGGAAGCTCTGAAAAGCCTTTCAGCCCCCATGGCTCGGGTTATAAGAGGCGGGAGGGCAAGGCATCTGCCCGCAAAGGATCTCACGATAGGAGACATCATAGTCCTGGAATCCGGCGACAGCATACCCGCCGACGCCCGGCTTGTAAGCGCAGTGAACCTGAAAGTCGAGGAATCCGCGCTGACGGGCGAATCAGAGCCCGTATCGAAATATTCAAACATTCTGATCCCGGATGAAGCTCCCATCGGCGACTGCAAGAACATGGTCTTTTCCGGCGGCCTTGTAGCCTACGGAAGAGGCAGGGCTTCGGTTGTCGCCATAGGAATGGATACCGAGGTCGGAAAAATCGCGGGCATGCTCATGGAGCATGAAGCTCCTGAAACCCCTCTCCAGAAAAAACTGGAGCAGACCGGAAAAACGCTCGGCTTGGCGGCGCTGGGAATCTGCGCTCTCATTTTCATCATGGGCCTTCTCAGGAACATCCAGCCATTTGAAATGTTCATGACCTCAGTCAGCCTGGCCGTAGCCGCAATACCGGAAGGTCTTCCGGCGATTGTCACCATCATGCTCGCTCTAGGCGTGCAGAGAATGGCCAGGGAGAACGCGATAATAAGAAAGCTCCCGGCTGTTGAAAGCCTGGGGGGCGCAACTGTCATATGCTCTGACAAAACGGGGACCCTGACCCAGAATCAGATGAGAGTCGTAGAAACATACGGAAATGCCATGAAGGAAATGATTCTATCATACGCCGTTCTATGCAATAACTCCATCGTCGAGCAGAACGGCGAGGTGATTGGGGATCCTACGGAAAACGCCTTGGTCTACGCCGCGCTTGACGCGGGGATTGATAAAAATGAGCTTGAGGCGCTCTGGAAGCGCGTCGGCGAGCTGCCGTTCGACTCCGAGAGGAAAATGATGAGCACCCTTCACAAAATCAAAGGAGAAGGCGCCGTATCCATAACCAAAGGCGCTCCCGACGTGATTCTAAAAAGGTGCGCTCATTACAGCGACAAAGGGGCCGCGCGCGCAATGGACGCGGAGAAGCTGCGGGAATTCGAGGCGGCGAACGCAAAGATGGCCGGCAAGGCCCTGAGGGTGCTTGCTGTAGCATATGGCAAGCCCGATAAGTTCGGATGCGGCATCAGGGAAACAAACCTTGTGTTCGCAGGCTTGATAGGCATGATGGATCCTCCCAGGAAAGAGGCTTCGGAAGCTGTCGCCATTTGCAAGGAAGCAGGCATAATGCCCGTCATGATTACAGGCGATCACATAGCGACGGCCCGGGCTGTCGCCAAGAAAATCGGGATTTTAACCATCGGGGATCAGTCCATGACCGGACAGGAAATCTCTGAAATGACAGAAAGGGAATTCGAAGGCAGGATAAGCAAATGCACGGTTTTTGCCAGAGTATCTCCCGAGCACAAAGTGAAAATTGTCAAGGCTTTTCAAAAGATGGGCCATGTGGTGGCGATGACGGGCGACGGCGTCAATGACGCGCCCGCGCTAAAAGCCGCCGACATCGGATGCGCCATGGGCATAAACGGCACTGACGCCGCTAAAGAGGCGGCGGACATGGTGCTTACGGACGACAATTTCGCCACTATCGTAAAAGCGGTAAAAGAAGGGCGCGGCATCTTCGACAATATAAAAAAGGCGGTTCATTTCCTCCTCTCCAGCAACATAGGAGAGATTATAACGATATTTACTGCCATCTTCATGGGTTGGCAGACTCCGCTTCTGGCCATACACCTGCTCTGGGTCAACCTTGTCACCGACTCCCTCCCCGCTATAGCCTTAGGCATGGATCCGGCCGCGCTAGACATAATGAAGCGAAAGCCCAGGGCAAACAACGAAAGCCTTTTTTCCGGCGGGCTTTGGCAGAGGATTGCCTCGGAAGGCTTTATGATAGGGGCTCTCGCCCTTCTGGCTTTCGGCATAGGCGCCGTCTACTTCGACACGGACGGCTCAAACCGCATTGCCACCACCATGTGCTTCGCAACGCTCAGCATTTCCCAGCTCTTTCACGCGTTCAACATGAGAAGCGACGAGTCCATACTAAAGATTGACCTACTTGGAAACCCCTACTTGATAGGTTCTTTGGCAATCGGCATCGCCATGCAGGCGTCCGTCATCAGCATTCCGGCGCTTTCGCTCATATTCAAAGTGACCCCCCTCAACCGCCATCAGTGGTTCGCCGTATTCATGCTGAGCCTGATGCCCATAATCATAGTGGAGATTCAGAAATTTTTCAACAGCCTTTGGATTCGCAGGAAAAAAGCGTACGCCTAGTCTCTATGCTAATTTATATATGAAAGCTTCGATATTGCAGCTTAATACGCCGATTTGCATTGAAAGCTCCTATATATACTGCTTTTCATATAAAATTGCCTTTTTTGGAGCTTGATTATACAGCGAGTGCAAAATGCCGAATCTGCATTTCGCACCATTCAATGGATAATCAAGCTCCAAAAAGAGGAACATTTGATGAAAAGCGGTATAAATAGGTGCATTTGACTGCAAATCGGAGTATAATCAAGCTCCAATCAGAGCCTGCAAATCAGTATAAAAGGCTGCGAACAAGCGATCGCGCCGCTTGCTCGCAGCCTTTCCCATTATTCTACAGACTGTCCTTTGAACCGAGAACATCATTTATCTTAGCCTCTACAAGCCTTTGAATGGCCTCTCTCGCATCGCCCAGGTAGCCTCTCGGATCAAACGACGACGGCTTCTCTCCAAAATGCTTGCGAATAGCCGCCGTCATGGCCAAGCGTATGTCTGTATCCATATTGATTTTGCAGACTGCCATTGACGCAGCTTTTCTCAGCATCTCATTGGGGATTCCGCTCGCTCCGTCAATCTTCCCGCCGAACTCGTTGCAGGTCGCAACGCACTGCGCATCGACGCTCGAAGCTCCGTGAAGGACTATCGGATACTTGGCGAACCCGGCTTTTTCAAGCTTCTCCGTTATATTTTCCAGCCTGTTGAAATCCAGCTTCGCTTCGCCCTTGAACTTGTACGCGCCGTGGCTTGTGCCTATGGCTATGGCAAGTGAGTCCACGCCCGTGCGCGAAACAAAGTCCACGGCTTGATCCGGATCTGTGTAGGTGGCGTTTGCCGAGTCCACATTCACCTCATCCTCGACGCCCGCAAGCTTGCCGAGCTCCGCTTCCACGACCACGCCTTTAGAGTGCGCGTATTCCACAACTTCCTTGGTTTTTAAGATATTGGTTTCATAGTCATAGTGCGAGCCGTCGAACATGACGGAAGTAAACCCATTTTCTATGCACAGCTTCGCCGTCTCGAAGTCCGGTCCGTGATCCAAATGCAGAGCGACATCTATTCCAGTCTCCTCGACAGCCGCCTCAACCATTGCAAGGAGGTATTTCGGACCGGCATATTTCAAAGCGCTGCGGGAAACTTGCAGAATTACAGCGGAGTTGTTGGCCTTGGCGCCGCGAGTCACGGCTTGGATAATTTCCATGTTGTTGATGTTGAAGGCGCCTATCGCGTACTTGCCTTCAAACGCCTTGCGAAACATTTCCTTTGATGTAACTAAAGCCATATTCATTCTCCCTTCGAATTCCTTGGAATGGATTTAGGCGTTTCAAGAACGCCGGCGCGCCAGATTATTCGCATGCCTTAATAGGATAATCCAAGCTCCATCTAGCCGCGCAGCGGCATAATTAATGCGGGAGGCTGCTCTTCTTATAGCGCCGCCCGGGCCTGTCCCAATCAGAAGCGCCAGAAAAAGCACTCGCAACTTTGCTGGCGCGCATTGGAAAGCGCCGACTTTGAGTCCTGGCCATACCGATGATTAATGTACCGATTTTGGGCTTGACTGTCCATAGAGCGGTGCGAAAGGCCGATTCGGCATTTCTGCTCGCCGTATAATCAAGCTCCAAAATCTGGCTGCCGCATGCAAATCATAATATACTGATTTGCATATGAAATTTCCTATTAATAGATGCAAAGCTTCAGCGGATTATCCGGCCTCAAAATCGATGCCTTTACCTGCGCATCAGTATATCTTAGTATATTACATGAAAAGGGGCGTGTAAACGTAAATTTCAAAATTTTATTACGGTTATTTATTTAAGTCTAAAATTATGCTTATAATCCAAGTAAAATTATACTTTTGCATTCCCAGTTGGGAATAAAATCAGTCAGAGCAGGATGCCTTTTAAAAATGACGTCGTGTCGCTAGTAAAGCTTCAAAATCGGCGCTTTCACAAGCAGGAAAATACGCTGATTGGAGTCAAAGACAGCCAGGAAATTTCATATGAGGATTTTCATCAAATGTTCCTTTTTTGCAGCTTGATTATCCATTGGGTGGTGCAAAATGCCGATTTCGTCATTTCGCACTTGCTGTTTAGCAAAGCGGCAAAAAAGGTAGTTTTCAATGAAAATCAGCATATTTAAAGGCGCCGGCAATTCGCCGGCGCCTTGCCTAGTCCCTAGGACGGATCAAACGCGTCCTTACCACGGCTCTATGGATACGCATGGTCTCTTTAAAAGCTTGTCCTTATAAACGAATCCATGCGCTTTTACGCCGGATACCCTGTATTTCACGCCGTAGTCGTATTCTTCCTCCACCTCGTGCTCCTTGGGATCAAAGACCTCGCCTATCCTCGGAGCATACGAGAGCAGCCCCAGCCTTTTGACATTCTGCAAGAAGCGATTTTCAAACCGCGTGACTTTTTTATAAAATTCATCGCCGTTATATATATCCCTATGAAATTTTATGCTTTTTTGAAGGATGGAGAAGGATACAAGCAGATCTTCGAATTCCCTCTGAGCCAGATTTGATTCCAGCTCAGCCATGCGATTCACTACGCTCTTCATCCTCAAATCGAGTCCATCCTGCTTTTGGTTTACTTCTCCAATTATGGCGCCGAGATCTTTCGCTAAATCCATCTGAGAGGGCTGCCCCGGATCCTGCGCGCTGGCTGGGAGGCTTGAAATCCTCGTCAAGACGTCCAGCATTTTTCCCGCCTCGATTTCAGCTTTCTCCAAAAAAGTGAATATCTCTGAAATCTTCTGCGCCTCTTTTTTCGCTCCTGTCACTGCGGAATTGATTATCCCGTCCCTTTCCTCTTCGGCCCTTCGCATAACTTCCTGCCTGGCATTGCGCAAACTTTCATATTCTTCCGCAAAGCTTGAGAGTATGGCGCCCATGGGGCCGCTGTCCATGCTGGCCTGGATGATCCGCTCAATTTCCTCCGCTTTTTCCCTGTAGCTGTAAGCTTCTTCCTTATACTTGGCAGCTTCCGACTCCATCCTTGATTTTTCAGCGTTGACCTTTTTTATCTCTTCCTTTGCCGCATCTATTTCAGCGCGTATGGCTTTAAGGGATATTTCAGCCTCCAGCCTGTCCTTCTCCAATCCGGCTTCAATTTCAGCCCTTTTGGCTTCATTCTGCTTCAGGCTCCGCTCATACTCAGCCTCAAGCTCTGCGGTTTTAGCCTCTATCTCTTCCTGCAGGCCGCTCTTCTTGCCTTCAAGCCTTTGTATCTCAGCGCTCAGCTTTTGGATTTCTACAGTTTGCGCATCTATTTGAGCCTTTGAATGATCGAGCTTTCCCAGTTCTTCATTTATCAGAAGCTTGATTTCACTCAGCCTGTCCTCCGAATTTTTCCTGGCAGTATCTATCATTGAGAAATTCGCCGTCGATTTTCCCAGGAGCTCATTCAGATCCCATAAATCCTTCCGGGTCTCTTCAAGCTTTGACTCATTGCTTCTGCACTCCGCCTGCAAGGATCTAAGCATGGACTTCTGCTCTTCAATTTCCCGCTCGAGGGCTTGCTTGTCATTCATCGAGAAATTCTTTTCAGGGTAGGATCCCATGCTGTCTGAAAACTTGAGGGAATCCTGAAACGCCGGCTGAGAGAATTGGCTGCTTGACGGCGGCTGAGAGAATTGGCTGCTTGACGGCGGCTGAGGATATTGGCCGCTTGACGGCGGCTGAGGATATTGGCCGCTTGACGGCGGCTGAGGATATTGGCCGCTTGACGGCGGCTGAGGGAATTGGCTGCTTGACGGCGGCTGAGGATATTGGCCGCTAGACGGCTGCGGGGGATATTGTCCGCTTGGCGGCTGAGCAGGATATTGGCCGCTTGAATTTTCGGAATACAAAGCCCTCTCAGAGAACTGTATGGACGGCTTTTCCGCGTACTTGGGCCTTTCAGGGAATTGGCCGGGGGATTTTTCGAGGTACTGAATCCTCTCAGGAAATGCCGCGGGCCTTTCCATAGGTATGGAAAGCTTTTTCTCAGGTGCGGCGCCTATGTCCTTAGGCTGATTCACCTTTGAGAACATGGGGGAAATCGCCCCGGAATTCCTGGCCTTGCGCCCTGCGCTGTCGTTTATGATCGTCTCCAGATCGCTTCTGATATAGATGACATCCTCAGGCTTCACCGGAGCCCATGGATACCTGTACTGCTGAGCGTAGGCTTCAGGTTCGGGCCATTCGAAATTATCTATTCTAGCCATGCACATTTCAATGATTGATTTCGCGAAGTAACGGCACAATTCTTTTGATTTATAGATGGCATCCAGCAAAGTGCAAGAATATAAGGAATCAAGCTCAACCTGCACTCTTCTCAGGATCTCAAGCGCATAAGTCTCCCCGGCATTGTTGTCTATGCTATAAACATAATAGTCGTATGCGCTTGCGTCAGCAGGCAACGCATATAGCTGGCTCAAAAGCATCACCTCATTTCATGGATTTTCCGATATGCGTCCTAGCATGATTTACGCCGCCGCGCATTCAAACGCTCCGTCCTTAACATCTTGCCCCCTGCTATACTGCTTTTCATATAAAACCGCCTTTTTTGGAGCTTGATTATACAGCGAGTGCGAAATGCATTTCGCACCTTTCAATGGATACTCAAGCTCCAAAAAAGAAACATTTGATGAAAAGCGGTATAACAGCAGCTGTATTTGACGGGCTTTGGCATAAAGAATACAGACGCTTAAGAACCTTCGCTCTACTGACTGAAATAATGAGCTGCATTGACTGCAAATCGGCATTTATCTGCAAATCGATCGTATAGCCGCGTTTTTTCAACTCCAACAAAAGCAACTTTAAAAAGCATCTATGCCAAATTTTATCATTTAATCGCGTTTTGCGCAAGATAAATTTGCTGAAGGCATTCACTGGCTTTAAGGAGGCTGTTTAGCATGAAACTACAATTTTCCCCACCTATCATGTTAACACTTTAAGAATTTTAAATCAATGTTTTTGTGCGTTTTTGCCTTTTGTCAACCAAATAGCGCTTAAAATCCAAATTAAAAGGCCTCGGCTAAAGTCGAGGCCTTTTTTCAACCTAAATTGACATTTATATAAACCGCTCTCTGCTCCGCATTCCATTCCACGCTCGCTGCGAAGCTTTCCGCCACCGCCCTCACCGGAACTAACAGCCTGCCGGCCTCCGTCAATTGCGGAGGAGCATCCAGGGGGATATAGCGGCCGCCAATTGTCATTTCATTGACTCCAACAGTCATCTCCACTATCGCGCCCCCCTTCTCAACTTCCACGGTCTTGGCCTGGCTGTCCCAGTTGACGGTTGCGCCGAAGCTTTCAGATATTCCCCGGATCGGAACGAATATCCTGCCGTTATCATTTATAGGCGCCTGATCGAAGGCAACTTCATTGCCATTTAGGAATATGCGTATTCTGACTCCCGGCTCGGCTTCATATGAATCCATAAATTCTCTGACCGCGCCCTGGGCAAAGGTTGTTCCAGACGCCTTGCTGTAGAGCGGAAGGGCGTCGCCCCGGAGGCTTGCCACCTTATAAGAGGATTTTTCATACTGGGCTTTGAAGCCGGCGTATTTTTGGACGTACTCGCTTCTTGGGATATCCTCTCCATTGTACTCGTATCTAGACAGTCCCGTTTCGGAATTCTCGTACCAGTTGAACACCCTGTCATCGCTTCCGAGAATTTCGTTGGGCCGGTAATAAGAGTCAATCATTTTGCTGAGATCTAGGTCTTTCCTGAAAAGGATTTTGTCAGATTCCACATGGGCGGGGCTTGTGTTATATGAGGTTGATATGTAAGTGAAGCTTCCGTCATTCACATTTTGGTATAGATTGAGGAATTCGGAGTATATGTCATAGGGATGCGAGATTGAAGAAAGATAGTTTAAATCCTCAACTTTCGGATGAGGATTTCCGGAATCCAGATAGAACAGCTTGGCCTTTTTCTCTATGATGGTGTAAGCCGCAACTGTGCCGCTCGCTCCGCCTATGTCGCCGTAAATGAACAGTTCGGGCGTCCCGTCGAAGTTTACGTCAGCCAGCTCCAATGCGGTGATTTCGATGTGAATCCCTTGAAAGTAAGAGTTTTCCAAGAGATCGTAGGCTCTGATGTCATTTATGGTATCATTTATCCTTTTTTCGTATATGCTTTTCCACTGAACGCCCGCTTCATAAGAAGCTGCGCCCGCAGGCCTGGGAGTGGGGGCGGCCGCGCTTGTGGGCGCCGCGCTGGGATTGCTGGGTTCCGGAATGTAGGAATTCAAGAAATCCAGAACCAGGCTGGAATCATCCAGCGTTTCATATCTCTCGCGGGAAGATAGCCTGTATAGGGGGCCGTATAGGCTTTGAAGGCTTGCCACTTCGTATGCGGATTTTTTGTAAGCAGACTTGAATTCTTCGTATTTTGCCAAATACTCGGTTTTCGTCAAGGCTTCGCCTGCTATTTCGTATTTGAACTCACCAGTATTAGAATCCTCGTACCAATGGAATAATCTGCCGTTCGTTATTGTCTGGTAATAGCTGCCTATGTTCCTGCTAAGATCCGTGGCCGGCCCAAATAGGATTTTGTCGGATTCCACGATAGATCCATTGCTGTTAAAGGAGGTTGAAACGTAAACTAGGCTTCCATCCTCAGGGTTCTGGTGCAAGTTGAGAAATTCACTATATATGTCTGCGGGATGAGGGATTGCAACTTCAGCAGCCGAATGCGGATTTCCCCAATTCAAGCTGAATAATTCGGCTGAACCGCCTATTATGGTGTAAGCTGCGACTGTGCTGGCAGCTCCGTCCGGATCGCCGTATATGAAGAGTTCAGGCGTTTTGTCAAAGTTGATGTCAGCCAGCTCCACTGCTTGAACTTCATGGTTCATGCCTTTATAAGCCGAATAGCCCGATGTTTCGTTTTCCTTAAGATACGCCACCTGATCGCTTATAACCTTAAGGTATATGCTTTTCCAATCATCGCTGGCCAAAACAAAGGTTGAGGCATGAAGCAAGAGCGTCGCCAAGGCAACTGCCAAGAATGCTCCCAGGATAGACTTAAAAATGATTAATGATTTCGGGAATGAAAAAGATTTTGGAAGCAAAAATGGTTTTGGGGGCAAATATGATTTCAGTCCTTTCATGAAGGCTGCGGCAGGCCGTCTCCGCTGAGCCGGAGAAGCCTCCGCCCTCCTTTCCGTCAATCGACATTTTTCTTTTTTCAGCTTTTCCAGCGGCGCCTTGCCTTTTCTTTCAAGCATCACTCCCTCTGCAAGCGTTCGCCTTTGGAGTATAATAGATATATTGCATTCCGTTTTCATTATATCCCATTTAGTTTAACAGCAAAAGACTTAATTTGTAATTTTTAGGTATTATTTCTGTTTTATGGTTTGATTCGATAATCCCGCACTGCCGCTGTAAAGAAATGGGAAAGGAGGCCGATATTCTCCTCATTCTTTTATGGGAAGCATAATCTTCACGGCCTCATTGGCATTGGAGCCCTTAAAAATTTCTTTCCACTCATTGCGAGTTTAGTACAAACATGATAAAATGGCTAAAGAAGAAAAACCGTCGAAGTAGGAGGGCATTTATGAACTACCTGAAGAACAATCCGCGCAAATGCATCACAGTTGCGGCCTATCTAGCCGCAGCGGCAATCTGCGGCCCCATCCTGCATGTTTCCGGAGTCGTTATGATCCTTACGCTAGCGCTTCTTACATTAGCCCTTATTATAATTTTCCTCCCTGCAACCCTTGCCGTTGCTGGCAATTACCTCTATGCCACAGGAAGCGCCGAGCGGGCTGTCCCCATTCTAAAAAAAGCCATAGACAAAAACACGCCAAGCCCCGCCGCCCACGTGAATTACGCCATATACCTGGTGAGGGGCGGAAAGGGAGAAGACGCCCTCTACTACTTGGACAAGGCCTCAAAGCTTAAGCCTGACATCATGACTCAAAAAAATATCGAACTGACTAAGGCCAGTTGCTTTTGGACCATCGGCAAAGTCGATGACGCCGTAAATATCTTGGAGGCTATGAGGGAAAAATTTGAATATGTAAATGCCCATGTGCTTACAACCCTGGGATATATGCACTTTCTTCAGGGAAATCTAGAAAAGGCTGAAGACATCACACGGCAGGCGATAGAAGACTCGCCTGAAACCGGTTCAGCTTGGGATAATTTAGGGCAGATAAGCTTCAAGCGCGGAGATTTCGAAAGCGCCAAGGCGCATTTTGAAAAAGCCGTCGAGTACAAGGCCGACCTCCCTGACAGCCATTACTACCTAGGACTCCTCGCAGAGCGGGAGAACAGTCTTTTCGAGGCTAGAGACTGCTATTTAAGAGCTTCATCATGCAATATATCAGCCCTTAACACTGTCACAAGGCAACAGATAGACGACAGGCTGAGAGCGATAAAGGAAGCCTTGGATGCTCAGGATGCAGGCGAAGAAGCTGAGAGTCCGAGTGATGAGGAGGAACCCAGCTAAAAGCGCTGCGCCCGCGAAGAGGAATGGCCGGGCCGCTTCCTCATTGAACCCGATTGCTTCCTTTTCTATGCTGATTTTCATGGAAAATTACCTTTTAAAGAGCATTGAATGAAAATCGGCATAGCGGCAATGGAACCCTCCATTTTAAGGCATAGGCGGCCCGCCATAGTTTTTGGCATTTGCTAAGAAAAATGAAGCTGACCGATGAGATTTAAGAAACAATAATATAAAGTCAACATAGGAGGTTAATTAATGAAAATCTACTCGTCCGGCAACATCAGAAACGTGGCCGTCCTGGGCCATAGCGGCTCTGGCAAAACTACAATCATGGAGGCCGCGCTGAACATCGCAAAGATTACAACGCGCCAAGGCCGGGTCGAGGACGGAAACACCGTCAGCGACTACGATGCGGAGGAAATCCGCAGGAAGGTCTCCATCAGCGCTTCGATCATCCCGATAGAATGGCTGGACAATAAGATAAATTTCATTGACGCTCCAGGCTATTTCGATTTTGTAGGCGAGGTGAAAGAAGCCCTCGCGGCTGCGGATCTCGCGCTTATAGTCGTCTCAGCTAAATCCGGAGTAGAGGTAGGCACTGAAAAAGCTTGGGAATTCGCCACAGAGCTTGGAATTCCCAAGATCATTTTCGTAAATAGCATGGATGATGAAAACGCTGATCTTGACAAGGTCGTTGACGAACTGAAAAACTCATTTGGAAAGAGCATCGCGCCCTTGCAGGTGCCTTTCAAGGAAAACGATAAATTCGCGGGATTTGTAAACGCCATCAAAAAAGAGGGCAGAAGATTTGTAAACGGCAGGACTGAGCCGTGCGAAGTGCCTGAGGGCATGGAAGCCGAGGTGGAAGTCATGCATGCGATGATAGAGGAAGCGGTTGCGGAAACCAGCGATGAGCTTATGGAAAAATTCTTTATGGAAGAGCCTTTCACTGTGGAAGAAATCCATGAAGGCATCCGCTCCGGAATTGAATCAAACTCTGTAACGCCAGTATTTTGCGGCGCGGCCGTAAGCCAGATAGGCGTGCGCGTCCTCATGAACTCTATAATAGAGTACGCTCCGTCAGCTGAGCGCATGAGAAAGGCAATTGACGCGCTGGATGTCAAGGCCGGCAAAGAGGCTGAGATCGGCTGCACGGACAATGATCCTCTCGCAGCCTTCGTCTTCAAGACGATCGCTGATCCTTTCGTAGGGCGCCTGAGCATCTTCAGGGTTTTCTCAGGGATGATAAAAAAAGACACGCCTCTTTACAACGCAAGCTCAGACGCTTTTGAAAAAGCCGGGCATCTGTATATAATGCGAGGCAAAGAGCAGATTGAAGTCGATGAAATACACGCCGGTGACATAGGAGCGATAGCCAAGCTCCAAGCCACCGCGACTCAGAACACATTAAGCTCGAGGGAGCGCCCCTTGGAGCTGAAAAAAATCGACTTTCCAGAGCCCCTTCTATCCATGGCAGTCGTGCCAAAGGGCAAAGGCGACGAAGACAAGATCTCCCAAGCTTTCTCGAAGCTTCTTGAAGAGGATAAAACCATGCGCTTCGAGATAAACAAGGATACGAAGCAGACAATAGTCTACGGCCAGGGCGACAGCCATTTGGATGTGCTCGTCAACAAGCTGAAAAACAAGTACAAAATAGATGTAGCCTTGGAAACTCCCGTCATTCCTTACAGGGAAATGATAAAGAGCAAAATCCGCGTCCAGGGCAAGTACAAGAAGCAATCCGGCGGCCACGGCCAGTACGGCGACGTCCATATGGAATTTGAGCCTTCCGGGGATTTAAGCGCGCCCTATGTATTTGAAGAGAAGATCGTAGGCGGCGTAGTGCCGCGCCAGTATTTTCCGGCTGTTGAAAAGGGCATACAGGAGTGCGTAAAGGCAGGCCCCCTTGCGGCCTTTCCTGTTGTAGGCATAAAGGCTACCCTTGTATTCGGCTCGTACCATGCTGTCGACTCATCGGAAATGGCGTTTAAAATGGCAGCATCCATGGCCTTCAAGGACGGGTTCATGAAAGCCAAGCCCACTATTTTGGAGCCGATCGCAAAGGTCGACGTCTATGTGCCAGACGACTACACCGGAGACATCATGGGTGATATGAACAAGCGCAGGGGCAGAATCCTGGGCATGGACAAGGTAGGCGCGAATCAGAGGATATCAGCTGAGGTTCCGATGGCTGAAATATTCAAATACACCTCTGACCTGCGCTCGATGACTCAAGGCAGAGGCCGCTACACTATGGAATTCCTCCGCTATGAGGAAGCGCCCGCAGAGGTGCAGCTGAAGGTCATTGAAGCCAGGAAGAAAGAGCTCGAAGCTATAAGGGATAAAGAGTAGGAAAAGAAAAAGGATCCGGGAAGGCAAGGGCGAAAGCCCAAGCTCAGCGGATCCTTTTATAATGATTTGCAGCAATGCGCATTTGGAGCTTGAGCAACCGCTTTCAATGCGCGAAATGACAGCGTCAATCGCACCGCTGTATAGCCAAGCCCCAAACCAGGCAGCTTCAAATGCAAATCAACGCTAGATGCTATGAATAATCCTGCCTGAAAGACATTTCATTTATACTGATTTGGACTGAAAGCTGCTCTTTTGAAGCCTCAATTGATAATCGAGCTCCAAAGAAGGCATGCTTGAGAGCAAATCGACATGTCCGCGTGAAATTTCAAGCCTTCTAAGACAAGCCCAGTCTTAGAAGGAAGAACATTAAAACTATATGGAAAGCGGTGCCTCCCATGACAAACAGGTGAAACAGCTCATGAAAGCCAAACCATTTGAAATTCAGCCTAGGCCACTTAACGGCGTAGATCACCGCTCCCAGTGTGTATGTCATGCCGCCCGCAAATAAAAGCCAGATTCCCGCAGCCGGCAGGACGCGTATAAGAGGGTACAGAGCTATGAGGACTATCCAGCCCATTGATACGTAAATGCTTGTGGAAAGCCATCTTGGAGCGTCAATCCAAAAAGCTTTGAGCAGAATCCCCGCCACGGCGATAGCCCAAACCAAGCCGAAAAGCGTCCAGCCCCAGGCGCCTCGAAGCGGCACCAGGCATATCGGCGTATACGTCCCGGCTATCAGAACGAATATCATCATATGATCTATCCTGCGCAAAATGTTGCTGGCATGCTCTGAGATAGGAAGCATATGATAAATGCTGCTTGCGGCGTACAGCAGAAGAAGCGCCGCGCTGAAAATGGAGAAAGAGACTACATGCCACACAGTGGCGTGCAGGGCGGACTGAATGATGAGAAGCACTGAGCATGGAATAGCCAGCATAAATCCCACCAAATGCGTCAGGCAGCTTATTGGATCCTTCAATTTTGACAATGGCTTCACCGTCCTCTTCTACAATCTGAAATTCACTGTTATTCCGGTTCGCTCTAAATAGGCGTTCGCCTCATCCTCTGCCGCGGGCTTAATCAAGATGCAAAATCGAGACTTTCTCATTCTCTTCAATATATGCAAATGCGCGTTCAAACGAGGCAATTTCGAAGAGATTTTCCTCTCCAGTATTTTTCGAAGAACATTGCTATATTATCAAATACGTATAAATATCATGCATGTCTGTCAATTTGCTTATTTTTTTATTTAAATTGAAAAAAGAAATGAGAAAATTTTATCTTGGCTTTCCTAGCTTTCAAAAGTTTTATTGGAGCTTTTTCTGCGCTTTTTGGAATGCATTGAAGCTTTGGGCGGAGGATTATGCGGATATACGTCAAATGTACCGGCTTTAGAGCTTGACTGCGCACTTCCGCTCTGTATAATCAAGCTTCAAAATGGGAACTTTCATGCGCGATAAGCATGCAAGGCCCTTTGGCGTCAAATGAGCCTGATTTACAGCTTGAATGAAACTTTCACGTTTTATGGCATATCTACTGCGGGTTAAGTGCAACTATTTAGCTAGGCCATCCTCTTTCACCTTGCAAGCTATAATGCTTTTCATAGAAAACTGCCTTTTTTGGAGCTTGACTGTACAGCGAGTGCAAAAGCCGATATCAATCGCGCCACTCTATGGATAATCAAGCTCTAAAATCGGTACATTTGACTGCAAATCGGTATAATAGAATAGGCGGGCAGTGTCATATGCAAATTAGAAAGGCATGCAAACCTCAATTGTATTGTCTCTAATCCCGATGATATTATACCGCATTATTCACTGATTTTCATATGACTGAAAATCAGCATATGATGATGGCTGCTGATTTTGGCGCTTGACTGTCCAAAGAGCTGTTTCCTCTTTTAGCCGTTCAAAATCTCTCTTTGCTCAGATTTTTTGGAACTGTTCCGACAAATCTATTTGCATTATTCACCAGTCAAAAGAGCATAAAATTCTTGCAGAAAAGTTAAAAATTTAAGAGAATATATGTTTGAATTTGAAAAACTTATCAATGAATTTGTATAATTCTTAGATGATGTATATGTTTAAATAAATTATATGGATAAATATAGCAGCATTATCGACAAAATTATTCAAAATGACAGTCACTTTGCAAAACGTCGGAATAGCTATGATTTTTTCGGCAATGCCAGAAATTCTATTTACGACGATATATTTGATTGCGCATGCATCTAAACTGCATTTCTTTGCAGACGATGCTAAATGCTTGCGTCTGCCGTCGGATCTGCGCCCAGGGTTAATCCTAAGCCGGTTTATCTGCCTTGACGCGTTGCAGGACGCCGGCGGTACAATCGTGGGAGCAGAATGAGCCGCGACCGGGGCGAGAAGGTCTTGCCGGCCTGCGGCGAAGCGTACTTGCCGGTTGATCCCAGCATGCCGCAGAGCTTCATTTTCCTCCGCAACGAGGCGAAGCGCGCTCGCAAGTACGGGGCGTGGCTGAAATTATGATTCACTTTCGGATCCTAAGCCTGATCTCGGCGGAGTGTCGCTGGAGAAGTGAATGGAAGAGCTTGAAGCGGTTATAGACGCTATGCTGGGAGGCGAGAAAAATGGGCAGTCTTGCGAGGGCGAGGAAATAAATTCGATGCGCAACGCAAGCTGGCGCTGATGAGATGCGGGGCCGATGTGAAAATCTATCGGGACGAGCTTTCCGAAGGATTCGCCGCTCCCGCTAACGGCTGCGAATGGGGTCCTGGATCGCGGCGCTATAATGATTATCATAGAAAATCCCTTTTTTAGCTTGATTATACAGTGTCTCGATGGACAAGCTAAAAAAGGAGCATTGAATGAAAAACGGTATATGCTGGATCCAGGCTAGCGCATGACGGGTAAACTTATGAAGCAGTTCAAGCGCGCATGGCTCAGTCCTGCTGGCTGCCCGCCGACTCTTTACAGGGAGCCCGCGCGAATGCTTCCGAGTGGAAGCAACCCGCTGGAACCCACGCGCTTACAGAAAAGGCGATATTGCATCAAACCAGCGAGGGATAAGGAGATCAGCGTTAAAAGGAAATGCCCATCCTCCGAAGACTGTTCCCGAACAGCGGGAGGAAATCTAATTCAGACGCGGAAGCTGGCTATAGCGCGGATCCTAATAGAGGCCTGGCGATGGTTCTATGGCCCCACATTATGCTTGCAATCTCTCAGAGCCGGCATCTTCCGGGCTATAGGCTTATTTGGAAAGGAAACTTGAGAAAAAATAATGCAAAACAGAGCTTCTTCGCAACATCTCTTGACCGGATTGCAAGTTTGGGGATGCCCTATTTTGATGGAGGGTTCGTGATGCAGGATGAGCGCGTGAATCTCGAAGCATATTTGTATAGGCCATGCCCTGGGCTAGAGGGCAACGGCATCGCGTCAAGGATTATGGATGAGGTTTAAAAGGGCCCGATAAAACGCACGGCTATCATTAAAAATAGAAACCCGGGAATGAAAGGGCATAAGACTTGCTGGAAGAGATGGAGCAGACGAAGAGTAAGAAGCTATGCTGATTTGCACTGAAAGCATCTATTTTGAAACTTGTTCCTATTTTGGAGCTTGATTATACAGAAAGCGCGATTGATATCGGCATTCCGTACCTGCAAAGTGGCTCGTCAAGCTCCAAAATAGGTGCATTTGACTGCAAATCGGTATATATATTTAAGGTTGGAAAATCCAGCATTTGTAGAGCAGGAGCTTTCTGCCTTAAATCAACTGAGCCTTTTTAGAATCTCCACGGCTTTCTCCGCGACACGCTCCGCGTCAAAGCCGAACTTCTTGAACAGAAGATCCGCAGGCGCCGATGCTCCAAATGTTTCCATGCCAATTACGTCTCCGTCCAAGCCCGTATACTTGTGCCATCCAAACGAAGCTCCTGCTTCCACGGCGAGCCTCGCCCTCACCTTGTTCGGCAGGATTGATTCCTTGTACGATTCATCCTGCTCTTCGAAGACTTCAAGCGAAGGGGCGCTGATTGCCCTGGCGTTAACGCCTTTCTCCTTTAGGAGAGAGGCGGCCTTTAAAATAAGCTGAACCTCGGAGCCTGTGGCTATGAGTATGATATCAGGCGTCTCCTTGACAGAGTCCTTTATTACATACGCTCCTCTTAAAGCGCCTTTGCCCGTTTCCGGCATCAGCGGGAGATTCTGCCTGCTAAGGGCCAATGCCGTGGGGCCTTTTCGGGTCAAGGCCAGATACCATCCTGCGGCAGTCTCATGGGTGTCGCATGGCCTTACGACAGTAAGTCCAGGAATGCTTCTCAGCGCCGCCAAATGCTCGATGGGCTGGTGGGTTGGCCCGTCCTCCCCCACTCCTATGCTGTCGTGGGTCATGATGTATGTGACAGGGAGCTTCATCATTGCAGCCAGGCGGATAGCGGGCTTCATGTAGTCAGAGAACACGAAGAAACCCGCAATGTACGGCCGGAGCCCTCCATGAAGCGACATGCCGTTTGCGATGGCGGTCATTGCGTGCTCCCTTATGCCGAAATGCAGGTTGGCTCCGGAATGATCTTCCGGAGAGAAGTCGCCTTTGCCTTTCATCAGGGTCTTGGTAGACGGGGCCAAATCGGCTGAACCTCCGATGAGATTTGGGATCCAATTGGAAAGCTTATTCAAAACCTGCTCAGATGAGATGCGGGTAGCTAAATTCCCCTCATAGCTCCAAAAATCTTCTTTCGTCAGAAGATCCAGCGGCAACTTGCTTTCATGCCATATATTCCACTGCTCAAAGTCTTCAGGATGCTCTATGGAATAGCTCTTCATAAGGCGGTTCCATTTGTCTTCTTCCAAGGCCTTTTCGGATGAGATTATTTCAAAGTGCTTGCGAACTTCTTCAGGAACGAAAAAATCCTCCTCATAATCCCATCCAAGGCCTTTCTTCGTTAGCGCCAGTTCATCCGCCCCCAAGGGCTCTCCGTGAGCAGAAGCCTTGCCCTGCTTGTTAGGCGCGCCATATCCGATAATGGTTTTTATCTCTATTATTGAAGGCTTGCCTTTTTCTTCTTTGGCGCTTTCAATTGCCTGGGATATGGAGGAAACATCGTTTCCATCATCAACCCTTTGAACATGCCATCCGTAGGCGTCAAACCTTTTAAGCGCATCCTCGCGAAATGCTATGCCAGTGCTTCCCTCTATGGTTATATTGTTCGAATCATAGAGAAGAATAAGCTTCCCCAGGCCCAAAGTTCCGGCAAGAGACGCGGCTTCAGCGGAAATGCCCTCCATGAGGCACCCGTCCCCGCAAAGAGCATACGTGAAATGATCCACAATCTCAAAGCCGGGCTTGTTGAATCTGCTTGCAAGATAGCTTTCGGCCCAGGCGAAGCCCACGGCGTTCGCTATGCCTTGCCCTAGAGGGCCGGTGGTGACTTCAACCCCTGTTGTATGGCCGTATTCTGGATGTCCCGGCGTAAGGCTTCCCAGCTGCCTGAAATTCTTAAGATCCTCTATTTCAAGGCCGTATCCGAACAGATGCAAAAGAGAGTAAATGAGAGTAGAGCCGTGCCCTGCCGATAAGACGAATCTGTCTCTGTCCTTCCAGCAAGGATTAGCGGGGTTGATTTTTAAAAACTTGCTCCAAAGAGCGTAAGCTGCGGGCGCTGCTCCCATAGGCAGTCCCGGGTGGCCGCTTTTGGCCTTCTGGACAGCCTCAGCGCTAAGAATTCTTATAGTGTTTATTGCCAGCTGGTCGATTGGCTGCATTCTATTCACCTTTCTTAGGAACTGACTCCCAGTCCGTAAGGAACTTGGCAATTCCCGCGTCTGTCAGAGGATGCTTGATCATTTGGACTATAACGCTGTAAGGGACGGTAGCGATATGCGCGCCTATCCTGGCGGCCTCTATCACATGTATCGGATGGCGTATGCTTGCCGCGATTATTTCGGTTTTTATTTCGTGGATGTTGAAGATATCGACTATCTCTTCAATAAGGTTCATGCCGTCGAATCCGATGTCATCCAGCCTTCCCAAGAACGGGCTGACGTATGTGGCGCCCGCCCTAGCCGCAAGGAGCGCTTGCGTTGAAGAAAAGATGAGGGTGACATTTGTCTTGATGCCTTCCGACGTCAGGATTTTCACAGCCTTCAAGCCTTCCGCCGTCATAGGTATTTTAATGACGATATTTGGATGGATCTTAGCCAAGGGCCTTGCCTCTTCAACCATTCCCCTGTAGTCCAGCTTAATGACCTCGGCGCTTATGGGCCCGTCCACAATTGATGTTATTTCCTTTACGACCTCGACAAAGTCTCTGCCTTCTTTGGCTATTAAAGACGGGTTTGTGGTCACCCCGCAAATGACTCCAAGATCATTGGCTTCCCTGATATGCTCGGTGTTGGCCGTGTCCAAGAATAGCTTCATATTCTTTCGCGCATGCGTTTGCGCACGCGCTCCTCCCTTCAAATTCTGATGCTGCGCTTTTAATTATTCCATAGCACTCATTTTTCCCATTTGCTTGGGAACGCAATCCTCATTCCATAAGATGCATGCCGATTTATATGCTGATTTGCATATGAAATTTCCTGTTTTGGAGCTTGACTGTACAGCGAGTGCGCTCTTAAGATATGGGGCTTGCTTTAGGCAATATATAAAAAGGTGCAAGCCTTATGGCTGCGCCTATTGCTTTCGTTTTTCAGATGTTCAGCCTTATACTGAAGATCTGCATATGAAAGTTCCGATCATGAAGCTGATTATACAGAGCTTACTCCATAATCAGCACATTTGACTGCAAATCGGCATACTTGGATTTAAGGATCTCATTATTCACTTTCACGCTGCAAGTCCGGACTTAAGACCGGACTCCTATGCACAGGCCGTCATATTTCTATTTGAAGTCATATGCTCCCATTTTGGAGTTTGATCATCCACTTTCAAGCATTGCCGCCACCATGCTTCAAAACAGGCGGCTTCATGTGCAAGTGAAAATGCATCCGCTGTAAAAGAGCATTGTACAGCTGTTTAACCTCAAACCATGAAAAGCGGGCTTCGCCCGCTTTTCATGGTTTGAAATCAAGCTGTCACTCCGCCGAGCTTGTTCCGGCAAGAAGGAATGGATGAAGGACTGCAAATGCAAGCGTCCAGTGATTGTATTCATTTTTGGCGAGAGCGGTCTCAGCGCTGAGTATTCCAACCTTCGCCTGGTCAAGATCATACAGGGTTACCAAGCCCGCCTTGTAGTTCGTGGTCATTGTATTGTAGGTGTTTCTGGCTTTTTCCAGATCAATCTTTAAAGACTTTTCATTTTCCTGCAATTGGCTTAACTTGTTGTAAGAGGTCCGCACGGCTGATTCCAGGTTCCTTCTTGTATCCTCAAGATCTCTAGCCGCCCTGTTGTATTCAGTTTCCTTTTCAAGCTTTGAATGGACCTCTGTATCAGAGTAATTATCGATTGCGTATTTCGCGGCTTCCATCGCTATCTGCTTTAAAAGGAGCGTGGGATCCTTGTTCACAGCGTCATTTATCAAAGCTGTGGTGTTAGCGACTGAAACCGGCGCGACCACCGGCTCAAAATCAACGATGTACTCCTTGTCCAATGGGGCAAGCAGCACTTTATTCAAAGAGCTCTTGTCATTTTGAACGCGAAGGGCCAGAAGCTCCACGTTAACCTTGTCTTGATCAAGTTCCTGCTGAGCCTTCGTCAAGTCATTTTCGCTTGTCATACCCAGGTCAAGCTTGAGCTTGAGATTCTTGATGTTCTGCTCTTTCAGCTTAATGGTTTCCTTTAGCATCTGCAAGTCCATCTCATCTGCGGCAAGCGTAGAGAGTGAGTTTCTAAGCATGTACTCGGTGGTATGCTTTACAACTTCCTCATTGTGAGGTATGTTTTCCAAAGAGTCCTCAATCTGCCTCAAGCCTCGAAGCGCTTCAATGAACTGGGCGCTGAAAAGATCAAGGTTTTGAGAACCCAGCATTCTTGTCGTATCAATCGCGTCGTTGTGCTTCTCATTCAGGTAGTCGATGCTTTCCTGAAGGTTTAGCAGGGTTGAATTCGCGGAAAGGGCGTTTTTAAGCGCCTCTTCATAGGTTAAAATTACCGAGTTGGCCTGAGTGGGCTTGTTTATCGCCATTATCTGAAGGGGTTCCAGGCCGGTGTCAAGCAGTATCGTTTTCGTTTTATCCTCCCAGCCTACAGTCGCTCCGAAATACTCGGCTACAAAGCGCAGGGGAACCATGAGATCCTGCGTGCTGTTTCCGTTTATGAAAGAAGGCGCAACCGGCATCGGAGCAGGCTTCTCGCCATCCCCGTCAATGTAGGCTGTTTTGTTTGCGACTATCAGAGTCAGCTTTTTATCCCCTTTTGTAAGCGTAGCTGTTCGGGTGACGTCTTTCCACTCAACCTCTACATCAAGCAATTCGCAAAGCTCCCGCATGGCCATGGTTACGGTGCCGTCAACTGTCAACGGCCTTGTTCTGAAGGCTTCGAACAGCCCGTTGAATTTCAGCGTCAGATCCTGCGAGTAAGATAGAGTTGCGCTGGTCAGAACCAGCAGTCCTATCATTATTATAATGAGCGGGCCTCTTTTTTTCATAATTCGCGCGGCAAGGTTCAATCCTATTTCTAGGTCTGCATTGCCGCCCTCCTTTCTGCTTAAAAATGCTTTTTCGGTCTTCACAGGCGTTAAAAATTCGAAATTCTTTTCATCATTCCAAAACGTGAGAGGACTTGCGCTTGTAATTCGCAAGGCATTTGGGAATGATTCGAATCCCGCTTTTACGAGTCATTTTCACTGTCGGCATTAGTTAAAAGCGTCTGTCGGACAAGACAGGCTCAATGATGCATGGCTAGAAGCGCATCCATACCTAAATTATATTTTAAGTTCTCTTTATTTTCAACCCCCTTCAAATTATAACATAATGAAAAAAGCAAAAAAACCCCTTGCGGGGTTTTTTTGCTTTTTAGTTTAAGCCACTGCCGGGCCGCTGGGATTTGGAAGCGGCGTAGGGGTAGGCTCGGCGTTGTTTGCAGCCGCGTTTGAGTTCGTGTTCGCGCCTTTGTTGAATATTGCGGTCTGGGTGTCTACATCCCAGTCAACAGGAACGCCGAATGCTACTCCAAGATGCCTAAACGGAATATACATTCTGTCGTCTCTGATCTCGGGAACAACAAGCAGTCCGTCAGGGCTGAGCATTGTTATCGAGGCGCCGTTTATTATCATGGTAGGCTTGTTCAGCGTGAACTGAATAGTCCTTGTAGGCGCGAAGATGGTTGCCGTCTTGTTTGCGTCATCCCAAAGGATCTGGCTGTCGTTGTCCAGGCCAAAGGCGTTTGAAAGAGCGCGAAGAGGTATCATGGTGCTGTTGCTGTAGGTTGAAATATAAGCCTTTCCGTCAAACGAGAAGCTCTTGCCATTTACAATGTAGTAGCTCTCGCCGATAGGCACTCTTACTTCCTGAGTGAGGATGCCAGTCTGGTCGTCCGCAGGAGATACAACATTTATATACGGCTCGGAGACGCCTGCTGTATTAAAGCCAGCTTTCCAGACTCTTCCGTCGTCATCCTTGAGGCCGTAGTTTTCAGCGATTGCCGTGCCCCAAACGATTGCGGCGTAGCTTTCATAGTTTGTAAGAGGAATGCTGCGGTTTGTCTTCACGCCTACATTTGATACAGTGATCGTGGACGCGGTGGTCGATACGCGATCAATGTCAAATGAGAGGCTTGAGCCTACAGAATTTCCGCCGAGCCAGCTGTTTGTCTGGGATGTGAATCCGCCCTGGCCGGAAGTGGTGACATTCTTAATCTTAAGATCGCCCTTGGTTACGGCTATCTTAGTATCGGTAGCGAAAATGATGTCGTCGGTTATCATGTCGGTAACGTCAACTTTTACAGTTTTGTCTTTTAGCAGGTATCCTGCGCCGTTTTCATCAATCTGGATGTCAGCGGTCTGCTGGAACTGATAGCCTATCTTAATGTCGCTAACTTTAGTCGTGACTTTGATAGGATCAACAACGTGAGCTATGACAGTTGAAGGAAGCGAATCAGAATATCCGACGAATGACGTCGTCTTAGGATCTACTGCAAGCTTCAAGTCGCCTGTCTGCTCGCCAAATCCGAGCTCGACGCTGACCCAGAGGTCAAACTCAAGGGTAGCCTTGCTGTTAGTGTTTATTCCCAGGCTTCTGAGAGTGATTACATTCTCATTGATTGACAGGTGGGAATAAGATTTTCCGTCATTCAGGAAGACGCCGTCGTCAACGCCGTCCAGTTCCGGATAGAAGGACGAATAGTCATGGCCTCCTGTAAGGTCAGCCTCAGTCACATCATCGAATCCATCGGCCTTTGTAACTTTGACTTTGCGGAATTTTGCGCCTTTTACTTTGCTGTTGTCTGTAGGAGGCAGGTAGAGAATGGTTTCCCTTGTCGCCCACCAGGCATTAGGAGTGCTTTCATACAAAACTACATGCGCAGTCTTGTGGGTTGCGTCATTTGCATCGTTGCCGTGCCTTGAAGGCCCGATGTAGCGGCCTGAGACAAGCGTCGGAATGTCTCCCGTCGTTTTAAGGGTGACGGCCCAATCAACGCGCTGGCCTATTAAGACGTCCTGCTCAGTTATCTTGTCTCCGGAAATGTGCAGCTTGATGTCGTCTGTCTGTCCAGGAGCGGGCATAGGAGCTTCGTCAGTGGCCGCGAATTTCAGGCCTGAAATGTATATGATTCCAGGAAGGGTCTTTGAAGGCTGGAAGTCGTCAGAGAGCTTAATCCACAATTCATTGTTGGAGATCTCGTAAGTGTAGCCGGTTCCCTGAAGCTTATCTCCGTAAGTTGTAGACTCTTTGTAGAAAATGTTAAAGTCGTGTTCTACAACTTCCAGTTCCGGTTCACCGACGTGGGTTCCTCTATTGCTGGAAATGAAATCTCCTACTCCGGGGCCGTAGCTACCCGAACTCGAATTCCAAGCGAAGCCTTCAAGGCCTACCTTTATTTGGGGCTTGCTGGAATCCGTTTCATTTATCATTTTCTCAACGTCAATAAAGCTGTAGTAATAGGGAAGCCTAAGCTTTATAATCGCACCGGGACGTATAGTTCCCACTCTGTTTTCTTGAATGACTACGTCTCCAGGCTCAAATATATCGCGGGATATAGCGACATCTTTTACCGTCGTAGTCGTGTCGGCTTTCACCGCGGTCGCGAACTTCAGAGTCTGAGAGCTTATGCCTGAATTGTAGCCGGGATTGAGCTTAATCTGGCAGTCGCCCTCTTCTTTAACTTTAGTTACCAGAGGTATTCTTATCGTATATGAGGCGTAAAGCGCTTTCTCAAGATTTACACCCTCCAGAACTTTCAATGTCGCGTTGCTCTTGTTTGAATAAGGTATAATCAGTTCATAAGGAAGCTCGATCAGGTCTCTATCGACATCTCTCACTTCAGCGCGGTAATATACCCCGTATTTTCCGTCAGATCCAGACTCGGGAAGGAATAGTCCCTTTTTGACATCATATGTCGCAGTCACCGAAGTGCTATTAACACCGCGGAAATCAGCAGATTTATTGGCTTTATTGCTTGTTTTAAAGTCATCGTCATCTACACCTGAAGGTATCAGCGCTCCAGCTGATGATACATCAAGATTTTTATAGTCATCAACTGCTGCAATGCTTCTAAAAAACCATTCAGAATTAGTCAAGGACAAGCCAAGTTCAATATTATCAGTATCTTTAGGACTGGTCGTAAATTTGATGATAAGATCAGAGCCGTCCATGAAAAACTCGGCTTCGTTGCTGCCCTTATCACTAGCTGTGTTAGGAGTGTTCTGAACGCCCAATACCCCATCTTCCAGCAAGACAGTATTGCCTGTGGTAGTAACAATGTCAATGGGCTCATTTGTTGTGTTTGCCTTTACCGTTACTGGCGCTAGAGAGAAGCTGATGACAGCCGCCAGTAGAAGAGCAAACTTTCTCTTCATAAACTTTCCTCCTTTGGAATAGTAAACGCTTTCGCCGCTCCAGTTTTTCGCCCGGAAGCGGATTAACAGGCGAAAAACAAAAACAGGCGGGTTATCTCCAGTTTTACTGGATCTAAGTATCACTACAGATATATCTGACCATTGAAAAAATCAAAGCAAACGCAGGCAGGCAAGTATATGAACGCCTTGCACAGAGCCATTCACAGCTTTGTCTGATGGTATTTGATTTTGATTTCTTTTGACATATCTGTTGAGACTATTATTTGTTTGAGCGCATATATTATTCCTAAAAGAAGAAAATGAAACATTTTTGTAACTAAAGCTAGATTTTTAGCATATGCCGTTGTCGAATCCATGGCTAAAATCTGTGCATTTGACTGAGCATCCATAATCCAGCAAGGCTCAGAGCTATCCCAATGAGCGCATTGATAAATGAAATGAACCATTCGTTTTTCATCCGCCCAAGCGTTTCAAAGACAGTCAAAAAAGAGGACTCCCAAAGGGAGCCCTCTTTTTATCTTAAAGCATTAATTACGGAGTAACAACAGGAGTGGTGTTTGTCTCGGCAGCAACAGCATTGGCATTTGCGCCTTTATTGTAGATAGCTGTTGATGTAGCGGCATCCCAATCTACAGATACGCCAAGAGCATAACCGAAAGCTCTCATCGGAATGTAGATTCTGTCGTTCTTGATTTCAGCGGCGACTGCCTTGCCGTCCGGGCTTACCATAGGAACCGCAACTCCGTCAACAATCATGTTGCTGTTGTTAAGCTGGAATTGGATTACTTTGCTAGGAGCCAAGAAGGTAGCGGTCTTGCTGACATCGTCCCAAGTGATGGAATCATTTCTGATGCCAAGGGCGTTTCCAAGGAAACGGGCAGGCACCATTGTGCTGTTGCTGACGGTGGAGATGTAGCTGGCGGCTTCCATTGAATAGGTTACGCCATTTACAGAGTAGAAAGCTTCGCCGATAACAAACTTGACTTCCTGGGTAAGGATGCCAGGCTGATCTTCAGCGGCGCTGATTACGTTGATGTAAGGAACGATCTCGCCGACAGTATTGAAGTCTGCTCTCCAAACTCTGTTGCCATGCTCTGCGTCGTCTACCAAGCCATAGTTCTCAGCTATAGCGGTGCCCCAAATGACAGCCCTGAGGCTCTCTTTGTTCGTGACGGGAACTGTGCGGTCAAGCTGGACAGCCGCGTTTGCGATTGTTATGGTAGAAGCGACAGTGGATTCTTTCTCAATGTCAAATGACAATGTTGAGCCAGAGGTTCCGCTGCTGAGCCAAGATTCAGACTGGCTGGTGAAGCCGCCGATTCCTGACGTGGAGATGTTTTTGATCTTCAGGTCGCCAGAGGTGACTTTAATTGTCGTCTGAGGAGTGAAGATGATGCCTGCGGCTACAAGGTCAGTGATGGAAACTCTGACGGTCTTGCCTGCAAGCAGGGCCTTCGCCAGATTCTCAGTAATCTGGATGTCGGCGACCGGCTGATACTGATAGCCAATCTTAAGGTCTGTTACCTTTGTAGCGACAGTAATAGGATCAACAGTATGCGCAATCACAACAGAAGGATAGTCAGTGTAATTTACAGCTGTAGTTGAAGGATCAATGGCGATCTTCAGATCTCCTGTTTGCTTTCCAAAGCCATACTCAACGCTGACCCACAGATCAAATGTCACTGTAGAGGACTTTGTTGTGTCAAGGCTCAGATTGGTGAGAACGATCTTGTTGTAGTCAAGGGAAATGGGGCCTTGTGCGACTCCATCCGCAAGAACTACGGTATCCTTGCTGATATTGGCAATGTTATCTACGTCAGTTACTTTAATCTTGCGGAATTTTGCGCCCTTTACGGTGTTGTTGTCAGTTGCCGGCAGTGAAAGGACGGTCTGCCTTGCGCCCCACCAAGAATTGGCGACAGCTTCTGTAAGCTTTACGCCAGCGGTCTTATGGGTTCCGTCAGCTGCATCGCTTCCGCTCCATGACGGGCCGATGTAGCGTCCGGTTACAAGTGTCGGGACAGTTCCGATAGCTTCAAGTACAAGATTCCAGTCGACGCGCTTTCCGATTACAGGAGAGCCGCTGTATGTTCCGTCAACAGTTACTTTGATGTCTCCAAACGGAGCGCCCGAGAAAGCGTCAAACCTGATGCCGTCAATGTACAGAGCGCCAGGAAGCTGCTCAGAGCGATTAATTCTCTTTAATGTTATCCTTAATTTGTTTGTGCTGGTAGTAGTTGTGGTTCCTTGCGCCAATTTATCATTTTGGGATGTAACTGAAGCCCATTCATAAGTCCAGTATGCAGTGCTATCATCAGCGGAAGAACCTACAAGAGCACCGTACTTCAAGCCCTGCGTACCATCAGCCCAGCTAAGTCCTGGCTCAAGACCGATTTGAATTCTGGCAAGATCGTTGAATGCGTAATCAGAAGGCAACTCCAAAGTGATTATGTCGCCGCTCTTGATTGTTGAAGGCCTCAGCTCAGTCAAAACAACCGAACCTGGATAGAATGTATCGCGTGATGTTGCGGGATCTTTAACTGTGACGTTGACTTTGTTCGTGTTGGCTGACGCAAACGCCAGCCTCTGGCTGGAAACTGTCGAGCTGTTGCCGCTTACAATGGAAACTGTAGCGTCGACGGTATCGTCCGCAACCAGCGAGACCAGCGGAATTTTCACTTCAAAGCCACCGGCTGCGGTTGGAACATGGTCACCTTTAATAGTAAGTGTAGCTCTCGATTGATCCACATAGGAAACTAGCAGGCTATAAGGAACCTCTTCATATTGGATGCCGCCGATGTAATCAGCATCGCCGCCCCAGCGATAATATGTTCCATATTTGTAGTTTGTCGGCGACGTAGGATAATATGCTCCAAGTTCTGTATCGTAGGTAGTAACTTGCGTCCCTTTATAATCGTCTCCAGTTGCAACAAGTGTAGTGGGTGCTCCCAACGCTTGAGCTGATGCTGTGTTTATGTCTGTAGTGTTGAGCTGCCTGAAAAACCATTTTGCGTTTGTCAAATTCAGTTGGAATTGAAAGCCGTCTTTTACCGAACTCTTAAGCGGGATAACAAGATTCGTGCCGTCTACATACCACTCGGCGTCACCGCCATTATTATTCTCCTCAATATAGTTACCGAGGCCGAGCAAACCTTCTTCAAACAGCAATGACTTTGCAGGTACAGTAAGATTATTGACTGTTACATTGTCTGTTGCCGCAAATACATTCATTGGCAAGAGCGACAGAGTCATGATCACTGCCAACAAAAGCGCAACTTTTTTCTTCATGTTCCTTCCTCCTTGTGATTTAAATAGGCTGTTGGAATTATAGCAAGCATCTCCCAACAAATGCATTATAGCATTTTAAGAAAGGGTAGTCAACAAATGGGGCAAAATGTCATGTGAAAGTAATAAAGGCCATGCCATCTATTCATTCATGTCACCCATTCCTGTCGCCAAATCTAATATATCACGGCTTCCCAGTTTATTCAAGTGTTTTTTCATAATGTAATGCACATGTAATAAATTTTTATTCCTTTTAGAGCATTAATTGGTTTCAAATCTCTTTTTTAGACAAGCCCAAATGAAGCAAAATTACAAGTAAATCGGCTAATAGTTCAACATTAAAATGTTAAATGGCATTATTAATTCATCTGAAATTACCATTTTGAAATGGCTGCTCAATAAATACTTGCATTATCTTAATAGATCTTAACGCAAACAACCTCGCATTCTGCCAGCAACTCCATTAAATATCGATAAATCTTGCATTACCTCGCATTTCTAGCTTTCAACTCCCAATACGGGCTCCCTGCTTGAAAAATGCCGCTTCTTGCATCACCTCGCGCCTCTTGCCTCTTAGGCGCCCTCCCGCCTTCAATACTGCGCGCACGAAAGCCAAGTCATTCTCCCGTCGCCTTAAAACCTTAATTCAGCTTCTTAAGCCGACGTCAGCCTATCAAAATCTCAGGCGCAAACGCCGCAACGCCAGTCCGTCAAAAGCGCTTACATGTTATTTTACAATAAAGCCATACTATCCATAAGAGCAAAATGCCTCATTGCGCCTTGACAGGCATCATTCACCCGCGATGGACAGCGTCGGCATATCAGCATGAGCCGCGAGCATCTTCATATCCGCCCGAACTTGAGTTTTTGGCTCCGCCTGCGCTCGGATATACTGTTTTGCATATGAACCCTATGACGCCGCGCTTCACCATCAATGATTAAAGCTGTCGAGCTTTGAATCTTTGCGCTGAAATCTTGCGGGAGCTTTCGTACCGGCGCTTATTTTGGAACTTGACTGTACAGCGAGCGCGATGCCGATATCGGCATTACGCACCTTGAAAGCAGACAGTCCAACTCTTAAACAGGCAATGCGGCTGCAAATCAGTATAGCTGGAATTGCCAGCTCATGCCGCCCGACAAAAAATCCGCCTCCGAAGGCTCAAGGCGCTTGCCGTTTCTGAATGCCCGCCAAAGGCGAATGGAATCTCCCCCACCCTTACTACGAAATGAGGATTATCCAATGACTGCATTCTTTATGATATTTTCCTTCGGCGCCCTGATTATTGCGTTCATGCTGGATGGAGGCCATATAGGAGGCCTCTTGAGCCCCACGGCATTCATGATAGTCGTAGGCGGCACAATCGGCGCCACCGGCGTTACGATACCGCTTCAGACTCTGAAGAGCACCGGAAAGCTCTTCGCCATCTCCATGAGCAATAAGAAGAGAGATCTGAACGCGCTTATCGCCTATTTCAAGCAACTTTCCACAAAGGCCCGGAAAGAAGGCCTTTTAGCTTTGGAAAGCGACATGAATGAAGACAGCGTCGATCCTTTCATCCGAAAGGGAATATCCTTGGCAGTTGACGGCACAAACCCAGAGCTTATAAAGTCCATCCTTGAAACTCAGATAGAGCAGATGAGCAAGCGCCACAAGGCGCAGATCCAAATCTTTGAATCAGCCGGAGGATACGCTCCCACCATGGGCATACTGGGCACGGTCATGGGCTTGGTGCATGTCCTTTCAAACCTTGAGGATGCGGGATCTTTGGGAGAAAAGATTGCGGTGGCCTTCCTCGCCACCATGTACGGAATAGGAACAGCCAATCTCCTGTGGCTCCCCATAGCGGGAAAGCTCAAGGCGCTGGATGCCGCCGAGCTCAAGGAAAAGCTGATGGTAATTGAAGCGGTACTGTCTATAACTTCCGGAGACAATCCCCAGATCATGGTCCAAAAGCTCAAGGTTTTCCTCGATCCTCAGTCCCTGGCCGAGCTGGAAGCCGGCGAAGGGAGTGAAAAAGCATGAAGGAAGAGCCCGAACCTCCGGAGAATCATGAACGCTGGCTTATATCATACGCAGACTTCATAACCCTCCTAATGGTCTTTTTTGTCGTCTTGTATTCAATGAGCAAAGTGGACGCAGGAAAATATGAAGAGCTGTCCCAGTCGCTAAATTCCGCCTTAAGCGGCGGCGCGGGAATACTTGACGGCAATCCGGGAGACATCAGTCCCGGCAATTCAGGAATTTTGAAAAAGCCGACCCCCACTCCCTCAGAATCCAGTGGAAGCGAAAAAGACGCCGCTGAATCTCAAGACATGGAAAAAATAGAGGGGCAGCTGAAAACCTATTTCGATCGCGAAGGCTTCAGCGGTTCTGTATCAATGAACATAGATGAAAGGGGGCTTGTCGTAAGCCTTAATGACACGGTCCTGTTCGATCTGGGAAGCTCCAGCATCAAGCCTGAGGCGCGCAACGAGCTGATTCAGATTGGCGAAGCCCTAAACGCGGTGGACAACTATATAAGAGTTGAAGGCCATACGGACAACCTGCCGATAAGCACCGGCCGATACGCCTCCAACTGGGAGCTTTCAGCGGAAAGGGCGACAAATGTAGTCAGGCTCCTGATTGACGCCGCGGGGGTTTCCCCGCAGAAGCTCTCAGCCGTAGGATACGCCGAATACAAGCCTGTTTCAGACAACTCCACAAGCGAGGGAAGAGCAAAGAACCGCCGGGTGGACATTATTCTCCTCAGCAGCAGATACAATGAGCTTGAACAGCAGATCCGATAAGGCAAAAACCGCCAAGCGCTTTCGCTATGCTGATTTGAATGTAAAACGCCTTTGCTGGAGATTGACTGTCAAGCGGTATTCAGCTTCCAAGACAGGCATGCTGATTTGCATGTGAAATTCCTATTAAGGAGCTTGATTGCACATCTCTATAGATAATCAAGCTCCTAATCAGGTGCATTTGACTGCAAATCGCTACGCCAGCGCCAATGCGCCTCGAACCCATGAGCGGGGCATTACCCCTTCATGGGTTTTTTAGCTATGCGGATTTGCATACGCCGGGGCGCTCCGGCTTTTGAGCTAGGCTGTAAAGCGAGTGCGATTGATATTGGCATCCCACATTGAAAGCGGACAGTCCCTCAGATTTGCAGTCAAACGCAGCAATTTTGAGATCTGATCACCTACTTTCAATGTGTGATTGATATCGGCTTTTCACACTAATTGTATAATCCGAGTTCAAAACCGGAACTCTTAAGTGCACATCTGTAAAGCTAAACTCGGTACGTTTGACTTCGCATAGGATTTCATCCTTAAATTCTCAGCATGCTCCGGAGACAAAGCTTATTTTAAGCTTCTATCTCCAGTAATTTAAGCTTTTCATTTATCATAGGCATTATATTACATACTTTCATATATAAGGCATGGCTATCATAACATATTTATTTGAAAGGCAATAAATTTGTAAGTTTCATTGCATGGCTGACGCAAAATATGCTATTTTAAGCTGCGTTTCATTATAGCTGTTTTCAGCTATTTTTGAGCGTTTATTTATATCCGCCCAATAAAATCCTTAAATATTTTCTCTAAATATCTATACAAATTCCGAATAAAACCTTATAATGACATTAGCGTATCGGTCTTTTGCCGCACTTTTGGGGTGAATAAAATTCTTAGCAGAAATGTAATCATTTTGTTATTGATATTTGTCCAAAAGAGCGTAAAATTGATACGTAGGTATATGCCCGTCGGGCATAAATATTTTATCTCAAAGTGTAGGAGGGTACGGAATGAAGAGAATCAAGTTTTTATCCGCTTTACTTGCAATCGCGTCATTGACGCTGGCTTCAGCATCCTTTGCGTTCGCAGCCGAAGTAGTAGTAGACGACAAGGCTGTAGTTGTTTCCGCTCCAGTGAAAGTGTACGACGACCTTAAAGTAACCGACAAGCATTTCTACAATGTAAGAGCATACGACCTTGGAGTATATCCCGCTGTCGACGGCCTTGACGATCTCAATGCAACCATCCTCAAAGATCTTGAAGCCGCTTACTCCTTGTCGACGGATCAGCCTTCAACAGACGTAAAGAACATTTTCTCAGTGGAATACAAAGTAAAAAACGAGGGGCGGTACGGCATTCTTGAAGTTACATACAATTTCAAGCTAACTGCTATCAAGACAGAGCCTTATTCAGAGACCAAGACCTACTATGTAGACAAGGAAGCGAATGCCGCCATTTCCGCTGAAGCTTACGAAGCGGCTAAAAAAGTCGTAGAGGAAAAGCCGGCGGACGCAACTGATAATCCGGAAGTTAAGGAAGATGAAGAAATCGTTGGTGAAATAGATGAAATCGTTCTCGTCCCGTTAAGATCTTATGCCGAAGCCCTTGGCTACACCTTGGCCTGGGATGCTGAAGCTCAGAAGATCACAATTCTTGACGGCGTAGAGCTTGTCACAACGCTTGCGGTTGGCAAGAATGAATACATCGTCGACAACGCCGTCGTTCCCCTTGAAGCAGCTCCTGAGATCCAGGATGGTTATACCTATGTTCCTGTATCCTTCTTCGAGAAGGTTCTTGGCGCTGTATATTCTGTTGATGAAGATGGCGAAATCGTAATCACAGCCGCTCCTGAGGCAGAAGCAGAGTAAGAAAGCAACCGCTTGCGGTTCTATAGGAAAAAGCCCTGGGATGAATCCCAGGGCTTTTTTTGGTTTAGCGAGGATTATGGATGCCTATTTGCAGTCAAGCTCCAAAATCGGAGTATTCATATGCAAATCAGCATATGCCGCTTTGCAGTCAAATGAACCGATTTTGATGCCTGAGAGTCCATTGAAGGGTGCGAAATGACTATATCCGCATTTCGCGCTAATTGTATAATCAGACGTCAAAATCGGAACTATCCAATGTAAAGCAGTATAGCATGCAGCCAAATGATCTATGGAAGCAGATGATTATGCGGTTTACGGATGCTCCGCCATAAAATAAAATCGGCAGGCCTGGCCGCGCGTCTGCATATGCAAGCATCAATTGATTTAGCGCCCATTTCCGCAAGGCTATCCAGGAGAACCTCAATCAAGCTTGCTTCCGCAATTTCCGCAAAACCTCGTTCCCTGCGGATTGCGCGTACCGCATGATTGGCACTGCGCTTCACTGTCCGCTTCCTGAAGGCTGTTGCCGCAATTGTTGCAGAATCTCACAGCCACCGCGTTTTTCGCTCCGCACCTCGGACATGTCTTAAGCTCCATGCTTGCTCCGCAGTTATTGCAGAATTTGCCGCTTCCCGCAGGCTTTCCGCACTGAGGGCATATTGTGGTTTTGCTTTCTATATCGCCCTTCCAGACAGACGCGCTGCCTCCGGCGTCGCTGATGTTTCGCTTCATCGCGTCCGCCCGGGTCTTGGCTACGAGAATCTCCTGCCTGGGGGCGCATTTTACGCACAAGCCTTCGTCTTCATTCCAGCAGTGGCTGCATACATACTTATTGCAGTGGGGGCAGCGGAAGAAATGCTCCTCAGCCTCATTCTGAGCATTGATGAAGGACTGCTCATGCTCCTTGCGCCATTCGGGGCTCCTGCTCTCAAATCGCTCGGACAGGACGCTTGTCGCCCGGCTGGCGCTATAGCCTATGCTAGAAACCCTTCCGCCAAGGAGGCTTCCCAAAATGCTCGCGCCTTGCCCGAGGCCGCGCAAAAGGCCTTTCTTCTTGTATGTTTCGCTTTCTATAAAGCTGGTCTTATACCCGTCTGCGCACACGTCGCATTCGAAGGTAAACTGGAAGCCCGCTTCTGTTGAATTGTCTCTGTAATTTCTCGTGAAGGCTTGCAGCAATGAAAAAACCCCCTTCTGAAATCATGACTTGGAAGTAAAAAACCGGAATCGCTTTCCTCTATCTAATTCGCAATTTTTTTCCGCATTCGGTGCATTTTACATTCTCAAAAAACTGCAGGCGCCCGCACCGTTCATTGGAGCAGCGAACCATCAGATCCGCTTTGCACCTTTCGCAGCGCTCTCCGACAAATGTCTTTGAGCCGCATGACGGGCATGAGGCATAAAGTGAACGTCCGCACCCTGAACAGACCAAATCGCCCTTTTTAATCACTTTCCTGCATGCGGGGCAGCGCAGAGAAAACGGGCTTTGGCTGCCGCATGACGGACAAAAGTGCGAATCTCTGCCGATATACTCTCCGCAGTGAATGCACGGCTCTCTGTAAGTCGCCATAGGCTTTCCCTCCAGTCAGGCAGGCGCTTAACATATTGCAGCCATAGCGCGCCTATTTTACTTCATCCCAACTCTACTGATTCGCATATGATAAATTTAAGCTTGATTATACAAGGCCTCAATGGATAATCATGCTTCAAAATCGATGCATTCAACTGCGAATCAGCAAGTCAGAACGCGCTTAAGCGCGTTCTTGGCTTTATAAGGCTCTTTAGTGTTTAAGCGAATAATCCTTAATGAGGCGAACTCTCTTCAATTGCTCCGCTATCCGCCCGTGGCTGACGCGCTTAGGTGCAATTTAAGGATATAACTGATTTGCAGTCATATGCGACTGTTTCGAAGGCGGATCATCCATCGCCATATAATTACGCGGGTGTCAAAAGCCCTTTTTTTGATACCCTTATCATATAATCAAGTTGCAATAAGGCAGTCTCAAGCCATCAGTATAATACAAATATACGAAACAACAGGCACTTTGTCTAGCGATAGATTATATCGGCGCATTCTGCCGCATAAATTCCCACTGAACAAACAATGCCCGCTGTATAATTGATGCTGAGCTGAAAGCGCCGATTTTAGAGTTATGACTATTCATCGCAATTTCCGTTGCGCGGCTCAATCCTGCGCAATATAACTTCTGGCAATATAGGCATTTCGCACCCGCTGTATAATCAAGCTTCAAAAAAGGCAGTTTTCAATGAAAATCAGTATATAATGCAGCCCCCAGACCCCTTGCCAAATCATATGCGGTTGGAATATACTCAAGATGAAAGGCAACTTTTACATTCAACTATCTCAATGAAAAGATCCGGGAGGTGAAGGGCTGCCGCCTGACATGCTTGGCGGCAGTAAAATATGGGAATATTCAAGCCTTTAGGTGAAATGGTCTTCGGCGTTGCCGGAATAGTCGCTGGCGGAGGCGTTAGCCTTGCAGGATCCCTCCTGAACATCGGCTTGGTCAAGGAGATCGGCGAAGGCATCAGCAAAAGCGGGATCAAGAGCGGAGCAATAGTAGGCCAGGCGATAGACGGCGCGTTCGGCGTAACTGAAGGCGCCCTGATGGGCGATCTTTCGACTCTGAAGCGAGGCGCCGGCGAGATAGCAGGTTCCGCAGTGAGCATAGTCTCAGGCGCCGCAATCAATGCCGCCAACGTATTAAGCGGTGTCGCGGAATCCGTAAACGCCCTGGCTGACGGGGACAAAACCCGCGCGGCCAGTTCTGCGAAAAAAGCCGTGAAAACTATTGTAGTTTCTATGTTTACGGCGGGCGAGGCAGCGATTGCCGATTCAGCTGATGATGGCGCTGCGGAACCCAGCAAAACCCCAGAAAATTCCGATGGGGATATTTAGAGGCTGATTGCTTCTATGAACGAAAAAAGGCCCGAAGGGTAAGCAAGCTTACCCTTCGGGCCTTTTTCAGCCGCTTATCAAGTTTGCCGGCTTGCATATGAATGCTTCCTGTTTGCGAGCTTGATTTATACATCAACGGATATTCTGATTTTCAAAGAAGACTGCCTTTTTGAGCTTGACTGCGCCGCGAGTGCGAAATGCCGATATGGGCAATTCGCACCGCTAAATGGACAGTCAACCTCAAAAAAAGGAACACTTGATGAAAATCGGGATAATCAAGCTGGCGCAACGCTGCAAACCAAGTCATATCCTTGAGCCGAACCCTGGCCTCATGCGCCGCTATTTCAGCAGCTCATACGCTTTGCTCAGGGCCAGATCGCTTTTATAGTAGTTTCTGTACACTGCGATATCCATTTCATAAAGCGTTATATCATCTAAAGTTCCGCTTGCGGGAAGCTGGCTGGCTTCCTGAAATTTGACTACAGCGGCTTTCAGCTTTTCGTCGTAAAGATTCTTGTTGTCAATAATAGGCACGTCATAGCTCAGATAGCTTAAGATCTCCCTGACAAGGGGAATGTCCGGGGATGAATTGTTTTCATCCAGCTTAACTTGGGTTACAATTTGAGGCATGTCCACGAGGATGTCAGGAGTAATTCCAATTTTGTCCAGTTCCTCGCCGCTTCTTCTCAAATACCTCTCAGTCGTCAATTTAAGCGCTCCGCCCAGAGGCATCTGATACAAAGACTGGATTACCCCTTTGCCGTACGTGACTCCTCCGACTAATACGGCGGCTTTTGAGTCTTGAAGTGCTGACGCCAGCACTTCAGCCGCGGAAGCCGTGCCTGAGTCCGTAAGCACTATTATCTTTTCGAAGGGAACCGTCTCGAGCTTGGAGGATATTACAGATCTATTCCCGTTCTTGTCTATGGTGTACATGATAGGGCCTTGAGGCACAATCAAATTGCAAATCTCCACGGCGACATCCGCGTATCCTCCGGGGTTTCCCCTGAGATCCAACGCAATTCGCTTCACGCCTTCTTCTTGAAGCCTTGTTATCATCTGCTTGAATTCTTTGGCTGTATCCTCGGCGAACTCGGTGATTCTGACATAGCGCGCCTGCGAATTGGACGCCGCGCCTTCAATCAGATCCTCAAAGGCTTCGTCGGTTACAGTATCTATCTTAATGGCTTCCTTCTTGATGCTCAGGCTTCTCTTGCTAGATCCCCTCGAGAAGGAAATCTCAACGCTCTGAGTGGAGGAGTCGCCTATGAGCAGAATCACATCATCCAATTTCAAGCCTTCGACAGATTTACTGTTTATGGATTCTATGATGTCTCCAGCAATCAATCCTGATTTCTCAGCGGGAGTTCCAGGCATGACATAGATGATTTCAGGCTTGGAGGCGCTATTCATCTCGACTCTGACGCCAATTCCATACATTGAGCTTGAAAGGGACTGCTCAAGGCGGGCTAGCTCCTCCTCATTGAAATACTGGGTGTAAGGATCAAGGATGAGCGTCATTCCCCTGACCGCCGCCTCATAGAGCATCTCTGTATTGACCTCGTCTCCAACATACTTTGAGTTAACAAGATCAATGATGCCGGCCAAGAGCTCTCCTGCGACAACAGCCTTTTCCTCTTCTGTCAGTTCGTTTGAACCGCCTTGCTCAGCGCTCAACTCAGCCGCAAACGCGGCTGCGGGAGAGAAGCTCAATGCCAGCGCGAGTAAAAGCGCAAGCAGGGATTGCCCCCATTTCTTCATTATTACTCCTCCACTCTGTTTCTTGATATACTGATTTTCTTTGTAAACCGCCTTTTTAAGCCTCATTGTACAGCGAGCGCTAAATGCAGATATTGTCATTTCGCACTGTCCAATGGATAATCAGCAAAAAAAGGAGCATTTGATGAAAATCGGTATTGGACGCGCCAAAAAATGAATCTAATCATGCGAGCTGCGCATATATCTTTGAATGCGTCCCCATGCGGTTGGCTCAATGATAATCAAACTCAACCCATTGGCTTAATTAGCGGCCTGACCTCTTGCCCTCCGCTTCTTCTATTCACGCGAAATAGCTTGTATGTACTGAGAACAGCGCTTTCGATGTGTTTTCGCGAAAATAAGGATTTGCTAGCTGATGATAGATTATCTTAAGCGCCTCTAAATCCTATGCCGGTGTATATACTGTTTTTCATTTAAAACTGCTTTTTTAGAGATTGATTATACAGCGAGCGCGAAATGCCGAGATCGGCATTTCGCACCGCTCAATGGACAAGCAATCTTCTAAAAAAGGAGCATTGTATGAAAATCGGTTTAGAACGGTTTCAATTCAGGCTATTCTCTAAACTTAATATCAAGATTCGCAGTCAATGATGCTGCTTTCGATCTTGATTATCTATTGGTACGCTTTGTAATCAAGATGCAAGGAAAGCTTTCACATGCGAATCTCAGTTTATCGGACAGCTGAATGAGGCCTTTCTGCCAGGTTCTTAAGACTTGGCCCTAATATGCGCTTTTTATGCTGATTCGCATATTAAAGTTCCGATGCTGGCTTAATGCTGATCCGCTTCTCATGCTCTGCATTCAGATGCGCCAATACAGGAGCTTCCATACGCAAATCAGCATCCTGTTTCAGAGCCTTTGCGCAAAGCGAGCGCGATGCCGCCATTTCGCAGCTTGAAAGCAGACAGTCTCCAAACTAGGTGCATTAGCCAGCGAATCAATATATGCATAGCCTTGAAGGATAGAAAAGGCCTAAAGCCTACTCATTCAACTGCTCATGGGCACGAAGCGGCAAGAATTGGCATCCTTTAAAGCCCATTTAAGCCATCGTGAAATAAATTGACGCGTATCATATTATGCCGATTTTGCAGCGTGACTATCCATTTAACCGACACAATATCAAGCCGCAAAGATGGCGCTCCCCATTTTAGCGCCAAAGCGCCTGCGGAATTTGGCAAAGCCAACCGCTGAGATTTGCTTTTCGAAAAAGCGCAGCGTCATAGGGGTTCACGTGAAAGCTCCCACTTTGGATCTTTAATGTAGAGCGAGCCCGATGCCGATATCGGCATTTAGCGCCTTGACAGCGCTGAATTCACGCATTTAGGATTCAGCGCCAGAGAACGGTCAAGATCCGAAACAGGTGCATTTGACCGCATGCCGGCACGCATTATTATGGCCAAGCATATTTATCCGTTTATCAGCGGCTCGGCTTAAAAAATATCGATGCAATCAAAAAAGAATATGATCAAAAATTATAACATACTTATCCGTAGCAATCTATAGGAAAATGCTTTTACAGGATTAAAGTTGAATTAGGAACTTGAATTTCCTTCCAGCGGCCACTCTCAGCCCTCGAGTCCCCTTTCGCCAGACGACATCAGCGATGGCGGCTTTAAACCCTTAGGGGCTGATTTAATATCTTCATATTATAATGCGCCGAAAATGCCTTCCATGCCGAGCAGGCGCCTAATGAGCCGGGCAGTTTCATATGCCAATCAGCGCAAATGGCAATTATACCGCTTTGCATTGGATAGTTACGTTTGATGCCAGATTATACAATTAATGCAAAATGCCGATGTCGGCATTTCGCACCTTGAAAGTGGACAGTCAGGCATCAGCATCGGTGCATTTGACTGCAAAGCGGTATAACTTTGCAGCGCGCATCAGCATATCATCCGAAATTTACGATATGCTTGGAATAATCCTCCGACAGCCCGCTTCTCATGTAATCCACCAGCCTTGACAGAAACGCCGCGGCCTCCGCCTTTGAGACAAATTCGACAGGGCGCGCCCTGCCGCTTTCATCAGGAAGCAGCAAGCCCAGCCTCCTGGCCGCGTCCAATTCTCTCCTGGCCCAGTACCCAATCTCATCATCATCTGTAAAAGGCGTCATGGCTGTTGGATCCAAACCCAAGTTTGCAAGGCCCAGGGATCTTATCATAGCAGCCACGGCTTCCTGCCGCTCCAGGGGAGCGTCCGCATAGAATGTGCCGTTGTCCCTGCCGATAGCCACGCCGTTTCTGTAAGCCGCCATAATGTAAGGATAGTCCGGGCGCTGTGACGTTACATCCGGAAAGACGATTAAATGCGCGTCTACTTTTCTGGAGGTTCTTGCTGTTTTTTGCGCTTCAACGGGAAGCTTGACCGCCTTGGAAAGAGCCGTCACAAACTGCCCCCTTGTAATCGCCTGGTGTGGTTGATAGTATTTTGGGTCGCCGTCCAGAATCTGCATGCTGAAAAGCTTCTTAATATCCTCCTCGGCATAATGGCCCTTGAGGAAGGCCATATCGGGAGCCGTCAGCTGCTCGAACGCGTTTCTTCCCGGTATGCTTATTCCTCCCGACATCTTCTGATCGGGATATATATGGGGCGCTATGAATATATCATACTTCAAGCCGCTTTCATTTTGAATCACTTCTTTATAATTGCCCTCGAAGCTCATGGCCGAAGGCTCGTTCCGAGAGTACTGCAGAAGCTTGTTCACGGAGACCCCGGGCCTTACTTGAACTTGCATCTGCCAATCGCCGCTAGATACAGTCTGATCCATCCTGTGGGCTTCAGAGCTTGACCATGCGCAGGCATAGCCGTAGAAAGAATCCGCGCCCTCTACGACTGTAATGCTCGAACCGTCTTCTGGAGAGCCTCCTCCTGAAGAATAAACCGATCTCGTTGAGATATCGCCCCGATAATATGTTACCCCAGGCGTTTTGTCTTTTATTACGCTCGCCCCGAAATCGGAGAGCCTCCTATCCAGAGTGAATGAGGCGCCTCCCGCCTGAATGGACTCCGACCACGACTCAACCGCGTAGTCTTCTATCACCTGGTTGTATTCCTTGCGGTAGTTTACACGAAGAGTCATGCTTCTTTCTATGGAGGCCTCCTCTGTTGTCGCGGCGCTTGGATAGACTCTGAATGTTTGGATGTAGGTACCTGCATCCAAGTCGTCTTGGATGCCGCCGTTTGCCGCCACATCAATCAATCCTTCGAAAACCGCTGGCTTTCCCGATAGGAATACAACCTCCTTATAAATGAAGGTTCCTGTCTGGCCTTTAGCCTTGCGGCCGGTTTTCTGAGAGGATTTGCTTATGATGTCTTCGGTAGTCTTGGGAAGTCTCCGGCCTTCTGAAATGCCGCCGAAAAATCCCATGTCTCCGACATCCGCGTACACGCTCGCGCTCAATGAAAAGACTGCGAGGATCGAAAGCGCGAGCGTCTTTATGAGCTTTCTCATTTTTTATCATCTCCGGAAGGCAGGGCGCGATTATCGCTTCTTTTGTGCTGATTGAAGATGGAACCGCCTATTGGGCGCTTTGCCATGCAGAGTCCCGCAGAATATACCGATTTTCATAGGAACATGCCTTTTTTTGTTGATTATACAGCGTGGGCGATTGATATAGAAATCTCTCACCGTTCAATGGATAATCAGCAAAAAAGGAAACCTTGATGAAAATCATTCTCCAATGCAGGCGCGTTTGAATGCAAGCCGGCAAAATATATGATTCCCCAGAACCATCCGCCTGCAACGCAACAGCTTTGGCGAGCGGGACTCGAGGGCTGCATGTTCGACAGGTTTCCAAGAGAAACTGCGCCGCAGGGCCGTCCGCCGGCGGACTTATTGAGCGAGAAGCCCCCCGATTCAAGCGCCAAAGGCGCTTAGGCGGCTGGAGTATGCCGACGCCTAGCCAAACGCACCGGTTTTTATGCTGGATTGTCCATTGAGCAGCGCGATATGCCGACATCAATCGCACTCGCAGTATAAGCTTAGAATAAGAGCTTTCCTATGGGCGCAAGCATATGGTCACGTCTTTAGTTTGCTGTTCGGCTTCCATATTATACTGATGTGAAGCCGAAAGTTTCTAAATGGGGCCGGATTAGGCAATCCTTCAGCGGATAATCCGGCATCCAATTAGGCGCATTGAATGAGCTGCATATTCGATTTGCATATGGAACTGCCTATTCTAAATCTTGAAAATAAGGCGCTGAAGCGGGCACTCAAGCTCGGAACTGCTGATTTGCAGCCAAATGCGCCGATTTTGGGAACTTAAACAGTGCGCGCAAATCTGGTTGGAAAGATCATTTCTCTACTAAAATGATGTATCCCGCAACTCTCATTCCGCTAGCCGGCGCGTCAGGAAGCTTGTCAGTAAAAACCCTGACCTGATCCCCTATCTCCAATTCTTCAAATCCGACAATCCTGCTGTTTTTCACTATTATGCCGTTTTGAGGCGCTTCCGCCTCCGCAGTCGCGTTTGTCAGGCTTATTCTTTTCCAAACGCCTGAACCGGCGTCGAAGCATGCGGCATCCTTAAGAAGAAGAGTCGATTCGGTTTTTCCGTAGACCGCGCCTTTTACGGCTTTTCTGGAATGCGGCGCGTCTATTATCCTGGCGGCTTTCGCCCCGTCAATTACTATATTGAATACTTTATTTAGAGCCGTTTCCTCGGTATAGCCGATAAAGCTGCTATTTGACGCCACGCCCCCCGCATTTATATACAGAGTCTCCCCGTCTATCGGAAAGACTCGCCTGACCGGAGTGTAAACCCAAGAGCTTCCAGCCAGAATCGACATGGATTCGACTCTGAAGCGCTTCCCTTCCTCAATGCTTTCCACCCTGCCTCTGGCGATTCTGACCCCGGATGTTCCAGGCATCTCCTTTATGTCCACAACGGCGGCTCGGTTCATGCCGTTCAGGCAAACCACGGCGTAGTCGAAAGGAAATATGCGCCCTCCGTCCACGAGCCTTCCGAACCTCCTTACGATCGTGCCTGCATCAGCGTTTATGGCGCCGCTTGAGTTGCCGGCTACGAAAAAGCTGCCGTTAAGGTCTGAGGATAGGACAGTGTCGGCATTCAGGATTTCATTCCGGCTTTTCCTGAAGGAGATTTTTCTTGCTTTCTCGCCGGAATAGCTGTTTTCAAGCGCCAAATACACATCCGCGGCCCTTTTCAAGCGCTTTTCGCAGTAATCCAAAGAAACCGGAACGCCTTCATCGAAAAAGCCCGCGTCTCCTTCAAAACTGTATCTTGAAATCTGCCTGTATCCGGTCCAGCCTTCCTTGGTCAGCTCATAGGAGTTTTGGATTATGATTTCTCTCTGGATAGGATCAAACCCCGCCAGCTGGCCCGTGACGACATTCGTTATTTCATGCCCGCCCGACTCCACTTCAATTTCCCTGACTGACTCCAGAAATCTCCCCGGCGCCAAGACTGCTTGGCAGACAATGAATTTCCCGTAATCTCCGGACATTACATCCTCCGGCTTTATGGGCCTTCCGCCCTTTGAGATGAAAATGCTCTTAGGGGCCGTAAATGAGGATGTCTGGCCGTCTTCGAGCTCTATAAGGATATGCGAGGCATTTTCATGAACCTCAAACTCCTTAATCCTGCCGTACGCCATCCTGAAATTTTCACTGGCGCTTATGGAAAGAATCCTCTCTGCATCCTCAGGATCAGGATGGTATGAAATGACATCCCCCGGCATTACGCTTGAAGGCCCCGCGTCTCTTGGATCATGCTTGAAGCTGGGAAAGACGCTGTCTATGTTGCCGATTTCATCTGACAAGTCGTAATAGTTCTGGCGCTCCACCTTTATTTCAAGAGGGTTGTAGATTTTAGAATATTCCTCCCCGTCACCGCTTAAAAGCGTCATGAATCCTACGTTCGCGTCATTTTCCAGCACTATGGCCATCCGCTCGTTTCTGACGGCCTGCTCCCCCTTTAATTCCAGCGCGTCCGCGACATTGTTCTTAAGAGAGATTTCTATAGCGCTTCCCAGCGGGAGCTTAGACGCCTCTATCTTTTCATTTTTAAAACGCACGTATTCTATGCCGTCTTCAGTTAAAGCCAAGCTTTTTACCATCGGATACTCAAATGTCTTGCCGTTTGCGTCCACTATGCTGACGGTTCCGCCCGCAGCGTCAATTGACTTGAGCTTTCCGTAGACTTTCTTGATTTCAAGATCAGAATTTTGGACCGAAACATAAAGGACAGTCTTTTCAGCCTCGCGGACAAGATATTCTATCCTATCGCCTTCTTTAAGGCTTCCCAGGCCTGAAGGCTCGCCTTCCCTGAGAACCACCGCGTCATATTCCGAGGCCTCTTCAGACTTTCCCCGGTTCATAAAATACCTGAAAACCTCGATTCCCCCATCAGGGGTTCTGATGTAGATGTCTCTTTCAAGGCTGACTCCATCCGCGCCTCTTGATTGAGCATCTTTAAAGCTCCCCACAGTGCCCGTTTTCTTCGCTATGCCTCGAGAGTTCAAGTAAATGGCGCCGAGCCTCTTAATCGCGTCCATCATCTCAGCTCTCGTCATGCTCCCCTTCGGCCTGAACCTGCCGCTCCCGTCTGCGGGCATAATATTATTGGCCAGGAAAATCTCCACGGTTTCAATGAGTTCAATAGATATCGACTTCCAGTCGGAGATTTGATAGATCGACTGCTCAGTCGAAGGCATGGGAAACTGCCCCGCGCCTATGCCGCGCAGGAGCCAGTCCGCCACACGCTCTCTTGGAGCGGGAGCGGATCTGACAAAATCAAGCTCTGGATCAAGGATCGCTTGATCATAAACTAGAGCTGTGGAGAATTGAGCCTGATTTATCAAGCCCATTTGCATGGCTTGGTTGAGATAGCCGAGAGACCAAATGACATCGGTAGGATACTCAGGCGGCAGCTGATTCGCCATTGCAGCTCCAGCCGCGTGCGCCTCCTGCTCCATTCCCAGAAGCCTCAGTATGAAAGCCAGCGCTTCCTCATTGGTAAGGACGGCGTCAGGCCTGAAAGCTTTGCTTGACCCTTTCACTATGTCAAGCGCTCCAGCTCTGATTATGGCGTCTTTCGCCCAATAGCCTTCTGGTACGTCGGAGAATTTCAGGTTCTCTATCATTTTCCTTGCTTCCAAGCGTCCGGAATATACATTTGACAATGGATCCGTAAAAAGGAAGTCATCTGTAGCTCCATAAGCTGATTCTATGAAATTTGCCAGGGGCGTCCTTGGAGGAAGCGTCGACAAATAAAGTGCGCTTAAGAGCAAAGCTATAATCCTAGCGGCGTATTTTTTCATGAAGACCTCCCGGTTTGCGCGCATGGCTGATGAATTCTGAGCTTTTTAGATTTTTTAGATTTGGTTGAATGGAATGAGAGTGCATTTACTCCAAGATGTTATACCGCTTTGCAGTCAAATGTACCGATTTTGATGTCTGAGAGTCCATTGAAGGTTCGAAATGACTATATCCACATTTCTCACCAATTGTATAATCCGACATCAAAATAGGAACTATCCAATGCAAAGCAGTTTAGTAAGCATTCACTCTATAGTGTGAGCAAAAAAATGGTCAAAATGCATTTTTGAAGCAATTAAGTTTTTTTGGGATGCTTCAAGCATCCTTATCATTAAGATCGTAGCATAAAGAGCATGTCATTAAGAGCTTTCCGTTAAATGTTTGCTCTAAATAAGTCAAACTTATATTTAAATATTCTATGCAGTTGCGAGCAACACGAATTTGCCCTATTATGAACAGGTCGCCACATAAATGCCTGCAACTGCATAAGAAAAGCTCCTCTAGTTCTCTTCTGCCATAATATAAGGTTATTGCAGAATCAGAAAAAGGAAATACTACTTATCTAAACGCTCAAATACAGTTGGGCGAGACGATGCAGCGGCGCTTGCAACAGGCTTCAATGCGTCTAAGCTGGACTCCCTAAATCCTAAAGCGCTGGACAGTACGCCTATCGCAGTTGATGACATGACGCTGCTCAGCTGCATGATCGACCGCACTGATTTGGATATGGTCTATGAAGTCATGATCAAGTTCGGTGTTGCGCTAGCCAAAGGCGTTGCGGATGATGCTGCGATGGCGAATGACCATTATGCGCTGGAAAAAAGGGCGTAGATTTGAAATTTGTGTGAGGAGGTTGCGCTTGTGGGACTGTTTGACAAGCTGCTTGGCAAGAAAAACGTGGAGCCGCTGCCGACCGGCAGTGCAGCCTTTATTGAGGCGGCGCGGCTGATTTCAGGTGACGACAGAGAAGCTGCATCCAAAGTTAGCTATTGCATGGAACATACCAAAGAATACCTAGAAACCGAAGGCCGCCCAAATCGCGGACTGACAAAGGATGTCAAAGGCTGCGAACTCTGCATGTTCGCAATGATCGATACACTTATAGACAATGGTTTCGCTGTGGAATTTGACTGGAAAGAGGAGCAAGACGAGATTCTGCATGGTATTCGCGCAGTCGCGCAAAAACTCGGCCTTGCATTCACGCCTGAACCGGATTACAGCTTTCTAGACGACAATGAGGATAGAGACGAACTGGAGCCTGAAAGGGTATTTACGCTGGTTGCGCTGAATATCAGAAGCTTTCACTACCGCCTCGCCTGCATTGATATAGGCAGCGATAGTTATGTGATTTGCTTTCTGCAGCATAAGGATTACGACCGATGTGAAAAAATGTTGGCTGGAATGAAAGCAAGGCTATACAGTTTTTAGAAAAATAGAAAAACGGGTCGGCTCCATGAAACTAGCATCAAGCGCAGGCAATACCTGACAGACGTGATTCAGATTTTTCATCAAATGCTCCTTTTTTGTTGATAATCCATTGAGAGGCGTGAAATGCCGATATCAATCGCACTCGCTGTACAATCCAGCTCCAAAAAAGGCAGTTTCCAATTCAGCATATCTCAACACATAAGTTTAGCCTTGGATAACCCAGGCAAAAGAACTTCAATTGATAAACGGAAACTGTTATGCTATAATTTATCACCAAGGCGGCAAAAATCAAGAAGGCCTTCAAGGGCTCTTCTTTGTAAAGAGGCATCTGATGCGCGGTCGTATGCAACTGCTTGCAGGTTGATTATCCGCTTTCAAGATGCGAATGCCGATATCAATCGCACTCGCCGTACAATCATCCTGCGGAATCTGAGCTTTCATATGCGCGCCGGCATGACAATCTCCATGTCATGCGCCGCACGCTCAGACGCATGCCCTCTGCAGGCGTTGCCGCCAATAATCCCCGACGGGAGGTGCATGCGCCCTAACCCTGAGCGCATGCGTAAAAATGAAAATTGGATATTTAGGCCCTCAAGGCACTTTTACCCATCAAGCGGCGCTGATTATCAGAGATGATTGGCTGGAAAGCTGCAGGGATTCGATGGCGGATGCGCTCCCGGAAGAGGAGAGCTGCTCCTCTTATCCCGAAGTTTGCGATCTCCCGGCAATTGAAGATGTCATGCAGGGAGTTTCTGACGGGATTCTCGATTTGGCAGTAGTTCCGCTTGAAAATTCAACTGAGGGCGTTGTAAACATCACTTTGGATTCTCTGATTTTTGACCAGGACTTGCATATCAAGCGCCAGTTGACCTTGCCTATATCGCACTGTCTGATGCGCAAGCCCGGAGCCATTCAAGGGGATCCCGAAAAAATCTATTCCCACAGCCAATCGCTTGCTCAGTGCAGGCGTTATCTCCGCTCCCGCTTCCCCGGCGCGGAGCTTGTCCATATGCCCAGCAACGCAGAAGCCGCGCGGTTTGTAAAAGGCAGCGGCGGCAACTTCGCCGCCGTCGGCCCAAAGCTCGCCGCTCAAATATACTCTCTTGAGACTGAAGCATGCGGAATACAGGATCAGGCGAGCAATTCAACTACCTTCGCGGCGCTTGCCAAAGGAAGCGGCTCGAAGGCAATAATCGCAGGAAAGACCACAATCGCCTTCTCCACCTTGAACAAGCCTGGCTCCCTTTACAAAATCCTGGATATCTTTTCGCTATGGGACATAAACATGACGAAGATAATAAGCAGGCCTATGAAAAACAAGCCGGGCGAGTATGTATTCTATGTGGATCTCGAGGATTACGTCGCCAAGGATTTGGAGGACGCGCTGACCATGGTCCGCCGTAAAACCAACTTTTTCAAATTCTTGGGGTCATATCCTTATCCCTAGAGATTTTGAGTCTTCATGATCGTCGGTTTATTGGGTTTTTCAAATTTTCTAGCGCTGGTTTTCATCAAGCATCCCTTTTTTGTTGATTATCCAGCGAGTGAGAAATGAAGATATCAGCATTTCGCATTCGCTGTATAATCAACAAAAAAAGCGGTTTCCTTTGAAAATCATTGTATTGGGCTTCAGTTGTCCGGCAAGGCGCGTTTGCCGGATGGACGATTTTGCATTAGGCAGGCGGTCAAGCGGGAGTTTTGATATGCGGGATGCTGGATGGAAGCTGTCAGCGGAAATCAGCTATAAGAAACTCGCGCCTTTTAAGAGGCGCAAAACAATACCAGCCGAAAGGAGACATGCGGCTCCTCCCTGTGCCTGAATGCAGGGGGCATTCGCCGCATAACGACTAGATGAAAGTTATTCTTCTGGAAGACGTCAAAGGGGTTGGGAAAAAAGGCCAGATGATTGACGCTGCCGACGGGCACGCCAGAAATTTCCTAATCCCTAAAAAACTGGCTGTAGAAGCTACAGCCGGGCACATGCATGAACTTGAAGACAAGAAGAAGGCGGTGTTGCGCCGCCAAACATCTGAACTTGAATCCGCTCAAGCTTTAGCCAAGACTCTATCAGCCGCTACTTTGAAAGTTCCCGTAAAATGCGGAGAAAAGGGCAAGCTGTTCGGATCCGTCACTAACAAGGAGTTGGCTGCCGTCTTGTCAAAGCAAACCGGGCTTGAGATCGACAAGAAAAAAGTGATTCTTGAAGAGCCTATTAAAACAATAGGAGAGAAGCAGATAACAGTAAAGCTCCATTCGCAGGTTTCCGCTCGGATAACTGTGGAGATCGTCCGAGCTGAAGACTGATGAGTAGAGCTTCTTGGAGCCGTCAGACCAAGCGTATGATTTTTACCTCTTTTAGCCTGGGTTATGCATAAGTAATCCAGGCCAAAAAGCATAAGCGCCAGTCTTTGCCAGGCAACAGCTCTTTATGTTCTGATTCTCAAGAGTTGAAGAATAGATAATGCCCGTAGGAATTCTAAGGGGTGAAGCAATTTTGGCTTATGATACATCAAATTTGGAAAGATTCAAAGAAGCTCAAAAAAACGATTATGCCTGCGCATTGTCTGAAATAAAAAGAGGGCGCAAAACAAGCCACTGGATGTGGTATATTTTCCCGCAGCTAGCAGGGCTGGGCCGGAGTTCCTTAGCGGATTTCTATGGGATTCAAGGCATTGAAGAGGCGGCGGCTTACCTGGCAGATCCGCTATTGGGCCATAGGCTTGCGGAAATATCCCGAGTTCTGACGCAGCTGAAAACCAACGACGCCCATTCGGTATTTGGAAGCCCGGACAATCTGAAGCTGAAATCCTGCATGACTTTGTTCTCCCTAGTCGATGGGGCTGATCCTGTATTTGACGCCGTTATTGAAAAATTTTTCAACGGCTACAAGGATAACTTAACCATTAAGCTGCTGAAATAACATGGCAATAGTCCACTTTTAAGGTGCGAAATGCCGGTGTCGCCATTTCGCGCTCGCTGTATAATCTAATCAATCTCAAAATCAGGCAATTTTAAACGCAAATCAATATGCTGATTACCAAGGCGAGTTCCTGATTTGAGGCTGGATTATTAAGCTCTTCAATGATGCTCCATGAAAAAGACTTACGCGTTTTACTGGGCTTCCAATAGATTCCATAGCCATAAAGGGTTTTCCGAGCTTGATGAAAACCGCCATTTTTTGCAGGCGCATGATATTTTCAAGGGGGATTATGAGTTACCATGTCTATATATTCAGAAAGGAAGTAAAGGAAGTTGAAGTGAATTCCTGCAGTAAAGATTTTTTCAAAGGCAATGGCAATATCCTGCCATTTAGCTCAGAGCAGCGCAAAAAGCTTAAGGATCGCTTGCTGAGATATGATTACAAAATATCCTCAGAATTCCCAGGACGGATATCATTTGAGAAAGAGGCCGATAAAGCCACAGCGGCGCTTACTGATCTGGGATTATACTTTTCCGCTTCAGGAAGCGGAATATTTGAAATTTCAATGACAGCGTCAGAATTTACCGATACCGGTGAATTCGTAAAATACGACCCGCAAAACTGCCTCTGGGAATCAAATTGATGTACCTATATTCAGATAAATTAGAGCTATTCCGACGGTTTGCAAAGTGACTGTCATTTTGAATAATTTTGTCGTTAATGTTGCTATATTTATCCATATAATTTATTAAAACATATACATCGTCTAAGAATTATACA
>JAISZB010000172.1 GCA_031269465.1 Clostridiales bacterium
TTATTGATAAGTTTTGCAAATTTAAACATATATTCTCTTCAATTTTGAACTTTTCTGCAAGAATTTTATGCTCTTTTGACTGGTAAATAATGCAAATAGAGTTGTCGGAACAGTTCCGAATAATTCAAGCATTTAATAATGTTAGCTCCACTTTAGGTTTCTGATTCGCAAGATAAAAGAGTGGTTCTCCATAAAGTAACACTTCAATAGTTTTAGTGAATGTCAATGTGCAAATCATCAGGTAATAGGCGCTATAGAGCTTGACACTTCTTGCCTAAAAGACTATAGTAAGCTTAGTCTTTTTGCGCGTGATTTTCCGGTTTGAAGCGAATATTGCAAACTAGAACCATGTTCGCAATACCGACGGATGTACAGACCCAGGATACAGTGGCAAGCATGTGGCGCGAACTATACTGCTTTTCATATAAAATTATCTTTTTTGGAGCTTGATTATACAGCGAGTGCGAAATGCCGATATCGGCATTTCGCACCACTCAATGGATAATCAAGCTCCAAAAAAGAAACATTTGATGAAAAGCGGTATAGAACCGCGTTCACGCCACCGACGATCTCACATCCGGAGGAATGCGCGGCAGCAGACGCATTCCTTGATGGTTAGTCGCTTTTCATGAAGGAAAACTACCTGATTCAAACTGGACTGGAAAACATAGAACAAAGCGAGTTAGGACATTCTAGGAGACAATATATTTGACAAACTTGATTGGAGAATTGGGGGTGACTAAATGGCGGGAGAACGCATTGGACTGGGCCTTGGCTTGGATGATTTCAGCGCTATGCGCATAAGAAACTGCTATTACATTGACAAATCAATGCTAATAAAAGAAGTTGTAACTAAAGCAGGGTTTGTGAAATTGTTGACAAAGCCAAGACGATTTGGCAAGTCTACAAACATGTCTATGCTCAGATCTTTTTTTGAAGCGGGCAAAGTTGGCGAGGCGGATCCGAAGCTATTTAGCGGCCTAGCCATAGAGAAGGAAAAGCGAGTATGGGATGAGTGGTACAGGAAATATCCGGTCATTCATATAAACCTGTCACGCATGGCGGCGGCGGCCACAATTGAAGATTCAATGAAGCTTTTAGGAATGTCTGTCTCTGTGGAATGCCAAAGGTTGAATTACCTGTTGAATAGTGAGCTGGTATCAGAATACCTCAAAACAGCTTTGTACAATTTTGTACAAAACTCCTCTGACCCGATATTGCTTCTTGGTTCTTTGGAGACCATCACTGATGCTTTGTCCGCTCACCACAATGCGCCAGTCATAGTTCTCATCGATGAATACGACGCCCCATTCAACCATAAAGAGCAGGATTCTTTTCGCGATCAACTCCTGTCTAAAATGAGCGCTTTCTTTGGCAGCGTATTCAAGGGCAAGAGCAACATTATGCTCATTGTTGTCACAGGTTGCTTGAGAATCGCCAATGAAAGCATTTTCACCGGCGCAAACAACCCTCAAGTCTATGACTTGGACAGCAAGCTTTTTTCTAGATTCTATGGCTTGACGGAAAATGAGCTTATAAGAATCTTGAAAGAGCAAGGCCTAGAGGAAAAGCTTGATGATTTTAAATCATGGTACAATGGATATTATTACGGTGGAGAGCAAATATACAACATATCATCCGTTCTCAGCCACATCAGCGCACTGCAGAGCGATCCAGACAGTTTGCCAGAAAACTATTGGGCAAACACCAGCAGCAATGACATTTTAAAAAGCGCATTGGAATCCAGCGGCGACTGCGCGAAGGTCATTTCTCTGATAGCCGGAGAAACTGTTTATATCCAGCGCATATCCAGCACCATTACCTATCGCGGAGTCAAGAGGGAAGATTCATTGTGGAGCGTTTTGCTTTCCACGGGATATTTGACAAAGGCAGCTGGCAAAATCAATGCCTACCGTATTCCTAATGCTGAGATAAGTTCAGTCTTTGAAGATCAATTCAGGGATTACATCAAGGGAAAACTGGGCGAAGAAGGCCTTTTGAGGCTTCAGGCGGCGGTTCATTCCCTGGATCCAAAGGCTATTGAAACGGTGTTTAAAGAATCGCTATTGGCGCTTAGCGTTTTTGACACCGCAGTGACCCATGAGTACGTATATCATGTATTTTTCGCAGGAGTATTGTTCAATCTAAACTTGTTTAGCAACAGGGAAAGCGGGTATGGCCGTTATGACGTCCAAGTCGAATTTCCTGAAGAAATAATGGTTTTGATCTTTGAATTCAAACGATTTGAAGATGGAGATCAAAACCTGAGAGATGCAGCTCAAAGGGCATTGAATCAGATTTTTGCCCTCCACTACACAGACCATCCCAAATCCTTAGGATATAAGGTTGTTTGCTTCGGAGTCGGATGCTCAGGAAAAGATTGCGCTGTTATTGGGGGAGTGGTTGCTTGAGCGTTTATAGTAAGAAATCGCTTCCAATAGAGCGCTGTATAATCTTCATGTTTTGGCTGCTACCATGGTAAAAAAGGCCTTCAGCGCGCACCTCTGAAAGCCTTCTTCCTTCTGGCCAATTTTAAAACCTAAATCAAGGCGCGATATGAAGATCATAAAAACGTAATCGCGGATTTGCTGATAAACAGGTATTGAGGCAAGTTGCTCTCGGAAACGGAGCTGCTTGGAGAATGGATAAAATCATTAATGAAACCGCAACGAAATATGCGAAGAGCAAAAAATCAAAATTCAATCCGAAAGACGCGTACCTCTACGGCTTATACTCTAAAGGCACTGTGCGGGAAGACAGCGAAATTGAAGCGCATATGAATGTGTTTGGCAATTTATTTGCGCTTGAGGCGGACATTGACGCAAGAATTGAGCCTAACCTAATCTTGGACGACGGCGATATTGATAAATGCAGTATGCTGTATGAGATGCGACGCACAGGAGTGAGAATTTACTGAAAAACCGGAAAACATCCCGAGAATGATTAATGCATTAGATTCTGTGAATCATTTTTTTGGAATAGCGTCATTATTATGAATGCGCATATGAAAAACAGTGTAAAAATAAGATAGATTTCAAGCATTTCAGATGACGATCTGAAGAATGCTTGAAATCTATTTTTTGTTTTCTATTCTTTTCAAGGCGCATATTTAGCCGCGCTTAAGAGCCGCGTTACAGCCGCCCCTTCTTCTTTCCCGCAGCGGCGCCAAGATAGGCCGCCTTGACATGCGGGTCGTTTAAAAGCTCCTCCCCCGTTCCGGCGGCGGTTATCTTCCCGGTTTCCATTACATAGCCCTTGTCAGCGATTTTAAGCGCCATGTTTGCATTCTGCTCAATAAGCAAAATTGTAACGCCGTTTTTGTTAATCTCCTTGATTATCGCGAAAATATTATTTACTATGATTGGCGCCAGTCCCAGCGATGGTTCATCCATCATCAAAAGCTTTGGCCTGGACATCAGCGCCCTGGCGACCGCCAGCATTTGCTGCTCTCCGCCGGAAAGCGTTCCTGCCATCTGCCAGCTGCGCTTCTCCAAGATGGGAAAAAGCTCATAGACCCATTTCTGATCCGATTTAACCCCATCCTCGTCCCTTCTCAAGTACGCCCCGATCTTAATGTTCTCAAGAACCGTTAGGTTGGCGAATATCCGCCTTCCCTCCGGAGTCAGCGTTATTCCCTTTGAAACTATGAGCTGGGAGTCAAGCCCGTAGATGCTTTCGCCATTGTACTCAATACTTCCACTTTTAGGCTTTGTAAGCCCTATTACGGATCTGAGCGTTGTGCTTTTGCCTGCGCCGTTCGCGCCTATCAGGGCTACAATCTGCTTGTCAGGCACATCGAAGCTTATGTTGTTGATGGCGGTGATGCCGCCGTAATTGACAACAAGATTCTCTACCTTAAGCATTAATCACCGCTCCCTAAATAAGCTTCAATGACTCTCCGATCGCCTTGAATCTCCGCAGGAGATCCAACCGCTATGTTCACCCCGAAATCCATCACATAGATGTTTTTAGAAATATCCATAACCAAGTCCATATGATGCTCTATGAGAAGTATCGTTATTTTGAACTCATCCCTGATCCTCTCAATGAATCGGGCAAGCTCTATTGTCTCTTGAGGGTTCATGCCAGCTGCGGGCTCATCCAGAAGGAGAAGGCTGGGATTTGTCGCAAGCGCCCTGGCAATTTCAAGCCTCCTTTGCTTTCCGTACGGAAGCGAGGTTGACGTAGCGTCGCGCAGATCTAACAAATCCAACTTCTCGAGAAGGCTTTCCGTCTCTTCTATGAATTTGCGCTCTTCGGCGGGATACGGAGACAGTCCGCTTATTCTGAAGACCGCCTGGAACAGGTTGCTCTTAAGATGAAGATGCTTGGCTGTTATGACGTTTTCAAAGACGGTCAATCCCTTGAAAAGCCTTATGTTCTGAAATGTCCGCCCAATTCCCTGCTTTGCGATGTAGCTGGGATTCCTGGCTGTTATATCCCTTCCTCTAAATGTGATTTTGCCTGATGTAGGAGCGTACGTCCCGGTTATCATATTGAATACTGTAGTCTTTCCCGCCCCGTTCGGCCCGATGAGGGCGATTATCTCGTTTTCAGGGACTTCCAGGCTTAAAGAGTCCACGGCAGTGACGCCGCCAAAGCGCATCGTCAAGTTTTCCGCCTCAAGCATCATTCGCCCTTCCTCCTTCCATTTTTGAAGAGAGGCAGGCCTTTGACCCGCGCCGCCGCTTGGCGAAGCATATCGAAGCTCAACTCCTTCTGGCCCATCAGACCCTTTTGGAAGAATAGGACAATCACCATCAGAAGTACTGAGAATACAACCATTCTGAGGCCCGGCCTGAAAATAGGCACTTTAAATCCAAAAAGCACAAGCTCATCATCAAAGAAGCGCAGCCATTCCATGCCTATGGTTATTATGAATGAAGCTATGACGGTTCCTGAAATGCTTCCAAGCCCTCCAAGGACTATTATCAGAACGAAGTTATATGTCAGGGTGAACATGAAATTTTTAGGATCAACGGTTCCCAGTAGCGCGCCGTAAAGCCCTCCGCCTATTCCCGCGAAAAAGGCGCTTATTACAAAGGACATGATCTTGTGCTTGAACAGGTTTATTCCCATAGCCTCAGCCACTATCTCATCCTCTCGGATAGCTTTGAACGCACGCCCGTAAGATGAGCTTATAAGAAGCCTCATAAAAACAATCGTTATTATCGCAGCAAGATAGATAAAGAACATGTTTGACAGGGCCGGCACGTTTTTTATGCCCAAAGCGCCGTTGGTTATGGACTGGGTGTTCGTAAATATAATCCTTATGATTTCAGAAAATCCCAGGGTGGCTATGGCAAGATAGTCCCCTCTGAGCCTTAGAACAGGAAATCCAATGATGAAAGCGAACGTCGCGGACAGCAGGCCTCCCAGGATAAGCGCCGCTAAAAGCGGAAGCTCTATCCCCGCTATCAGCGGATTCATGGGTTCAAGATAAAATCCGGCCGCTCGAAGCTCGACAGGCACTGTGAAAATGGCTACGGTGTAAGCCCCTATTGCCATGAATCCCGCCTGCCCCAGGGAGAACATGCCGGTAAATCCATTGACGAGGTTCAAGGAAAGTGAGATTATCGCGTATATTGCGCAAAGGTTCAGCACCCGCCTGACATAGCTGTCCAGAATTCCGTTTAGAATCCATGCGGCGGCGAGGATTGCGGCTATGGCTATGATTGAATGGAGGGTTTTTTTATTCATCGTCACACCTTCTCCCTGGCCTTCGAGCCTAAAATGCCAGTTGGCTTGACTAGCAGTATGATGATAAGGAGAATGAACGCGAACGCGTCCCTATATCCTGATATGTTGGGAAAAAGCGCCACTATCAGTATTTCCCCGAGTCCTAGTATGAATCCCCCCATTACCGCGCCCTTAATGTCCCCGATGCCTCCGACGACAGCTGCGACAAAGCATTTGAGTCCAGGCATGACGCCCATCATGGGAGTAATGCCCGGGTATCTTGTACCCCACATGAATCCGCCTACAGCAGCCAGGGAAGAGCCTATAATAAAAGTAAGCGATATTATCCGGTTTATATTTACGCCCATGACTCTAGCTATCTCATGGTCTTTCGCAACCGCCCGCATGGCGATTCCAGTCTTCGTATGGTTTATGAAATTAATTAGAGCAATCAGAATGGCGAAGGTAAGGATGGGAATTACAATGGATACAACTTGAAAGTTAACTGAATGAATGGATATAACCCTGGAGAGCAGCGGGATATCCGGAAGAACTTTCGGCCTGCCGCCGAACAGGTATGTGGCTGCGTTTTCCAGCAGAAAAGAAGCCCCTATCGCGGAAATCAAAACGGAATTCTTCGGAGCGTCCCTAAGGGGCCTGTAAGCGAAGCGCTCTATCAGGATTCCGACGATGGGCGTCAAGGCCGCGACGCAAACAAACGCGAGAACCCATGGCATGTTGAAGACTGAAAGGGTAAAAAACGCAAAGTAAAGTGAAATCATAAATATGTCGCCGTGAGCAAAATTGATCATGCTTAAAATCGTATAAACCATTGTATAGCCGATGGCAATCAAAGCAAATAGGCTTCCTAGGGACAAGCCATTCGTCAGATGCTGAAGGAATACGGAACCCGGCATTTTAATCGCCGTCGAAGCGTAGACATATACCAGCAGTATGACCAACAGAATTGCCAATACAGCAACTGCAAGGTTATTACGCAAGATTTTGCCAGCCATATCTTGTACTGCGCTAAACACCCGCCTGCATGCCGGCTTCCATGGCAATTAAGGATTTCAGCCGCTTAAACGCGCATGCTTCATAGCAGGAACCGCGCACTCCTTTCTTGATTAAAGGCCTCATCCATGATGCCCTTTATGAAAGCCAAATTCATTTTACATTCTGTCTCTTTAGAGATTGCAAGCGGGAATGGCTTTTTGGCCGTCATCGCAAGCCGGACTTAAAAATCCGCGAGCAAGCTTAAGCCAGGGAAGAGCTGAATGATTCCTAAAATGAGCGATTATGCAGCCGCAATCGAAGGTACCTATTTTGGAGCTTGATTATACATGCCTAAATGGATAATCAAGCTCCAAAATAGGAACTTTCAGTGCTATTAATGGAACTTGCCCACCGCTTTTGAGCATGTAAGCGCACATCGCAACGAAAACGCCTTGCAGGTGATATGCGCATCAATAATTGCTTGATATGGGACTTTGGTCAAGACCTCATGCCCGCATCTTTTCAGGGCGCTTGAAAAACGATTATTTTTCCTGCATCTCCCGCTGCATGCTGACGCGCATGGAATGCTCCGATTTTGGGGTCGGATTATGCAGAGCTCAGCGGATAATCCAACCCTAAAATCAGCGCATTGACGCGCATCATTATATTGGCGGACAAGCGCCTGCGAGAAATCGCTTACGGCGTCACTGAGCTTCTACATAATCAAGGTACGTAAATTTTCCGCCTGTTACAGTCTTTATCACAGCGTCCTTTACGGCATCTCCGTTGGCATCCAAAGTTGTGGATCCCGTCACGCCCTGGAAATTCACGGTCTTCGCCAATTCATCCCTTATTGCGGGGCCGTCTGTGGAGTTGGCGCGCGTAATGCAGTCTAGTATGAGTATGTATGCGTCATATCCGAGAGCGGTTACCGCCGCCGGCTCTACCCCGGGATACTTCTTCTCGTATTCAGACAGAAATGTTTTGGCTTCATCAGTCGTCGCCATGTTTTTATCGAAGAAAGTGGAGAAAACAGCTCCTTCAACATCTGCTCCGCCGACTGTGATAAAATCGGTGGTTTCCCAAGTATCTCCACCCAGGAAAGGGATGTCGATGCCGAGTTGCTTGGCTTGCTTAATGATGAGAGCGCTTTCGGTAAAGTTTCCGGGCGCGAAGATGACATCCGGATTCTTTTGCTTGATATTTGTAAGGATGGCCGTAAAATCTTTGTCGCCTGTCTGGTAGTTGCCAACCTCAATAATAGAGTTGGAGTCTCCGGTATTCTTCTTAAAAGATTCTTGGAAAAAATTTGAAAGTCCGACGGAGTAATCGTTTGAAACTTCTTGGATTATCGCAGCTGTCTTTGCTCCAAGCTTGACTGTAGCATAATTCGCCATAACTGTGCCCTGGAACGGATCAATGAAGCATACGCGGAAATAGTAGTCATTTCCCAGCGTTACCTGCGGATTTGTAGCTGATGCCGCTACCGCCGGAATCTACGCGTCCTTTACTATGTTTCCGGCAGCCATTGACAGCGAGGATCCCCAAGATCCTATTATGGCGTTCACCTTGTCCTGCTCAACCAAGCGAGCCGCCGCTGTAGCGGCTTCCGCCTTGTCGGATTTGTTATCGACTTTTACAAGCTCCACTTTCTTCCCCAAAACTTCCGGATACAGGGCGTTGGCAAGCTCTATGCCTTGAACCTCAAGCTCTCCGCCTGCGGCATTGTCGCCCGTAAGAGGCTCGAATACTCCGATTCTTATCACGTCGCTTGACGCTCCTGCCGACTGGCATCCTGAAAGGGTGGCTGCCGCCATAAGCGCAACCAATAAAATCGATGCTGCCTTTTTCATAAATCTCCTCCTCAAATGAATTGCCGCTACTGTAAAACCGTTGTTATTTTAACACATTGCAACTTGCAAAACAACTTAAATTTAAATATTAAAAAACCCTATGCTAGCATTATTTTGCAATCTTAATGGGCCAAAGACTGCCTATAAGAATTTATTTGGGAATAACAGACATACATATTAGTAATGAAGAGTCAAATCCAGTCATAATGAATAGAATCAAGATATAAGGATTTTCTTCAAATGCTGCTTTTTTAGTCTTGATAATCCATTGAACGTTGTGTAATGCCGATGTCTACTCTCTGTATAATCAAGCTCCAAAAAGGTAGCTTTCAATGAAAATCAGCATAGTTATAGCAGCCTTAAAGCATTTAATGGCAGTATCCCGGCTTCCTCAAATAAGCCAAGCCTTGAATTAAAGATTCTTTTAGAGTTTTCCAGTTTCAATGCGCCCTGCCTGGCCGAGGCTGCCTCAGTTTGACGCGGCGCTTCACAGGCGAGGATTCCCGCGCCGACCCGCAACACGAATCATTTCCAGGTGTCTTTATATTGAGCGCATCCCTCAAGGCTTATGGCGGCGCTTGAATCACCGTCCGTCCGGCTACCGCGATCACAGGCGCGGACTCTATCTTTCAGCTTTAAATCCGTCTCTGCGGCGCAGCGGGCCTTGCCGCTTGGATAGAATCCATCCGCAATCCCAAGCCCCGTTCCAAGGCTGCCGCACTTATCCAGCCATCCGCGGAAATAGTGGAAGTACCGTCCGGCAACCGCTTCAGGCAAACGCCCTCTTTTCATCATGAACCTCGATGGCTGCATATTTCGGCTTGTCCTTCACCAGAACGCAGGCCGCATATCTTATATGCTCCCGCCTTTTCCTTGACCAGAGGCAATCCACAAAAAATAGCATTTATCTTAAATCGTTTAAGGATGAAATTGGATTTTTTCAGCGCCGGTACAAGAGACATCTCCTCATTCTCCAGAGAGTTTGTTAAGAAATATCAAAGAAATGTGAATTTTTTGTCTATACATTGCGCTATCTGCCAGATTATGCTATAATATCCACATTGCCAGCTGACCAAGGCCTAGAGAGCCGATGCGATTGAATCCAGACCCTTTATTCGCTTCGCCGCTTCAAGCGCGGTCGGATGGCTGGAAGGCGTTTCAGATAGCGGGCTTGTCTGCTAGAATACCCTCTGCGCTAGCGGATTGAGATTGAAGGTGCCTTTAAGCGCCAAAGGCCATTATCCCAAGCCGCTTTGCAAGCTGCATCTGCCGCCTGAAATAAATGCCATAGCAAGTAAAACATTCCCAATTGGAGGAAAAAAATGAAGAAAGCAATATTGCTCCTGCTTACAATGACGATGATCCTTTCAGCTTCAGCCTGCAACAACGGAAGCGAACCTGCGCCTCAAGTCAGCGACGACACATCGCTGACTCTTGAAAACAGCGGCCAGCCAGAAGATGATGTCACAGAGGAATCCTCTGAAGGCCTGGAGACGGAAGAACCTGCTGAAAGCTCAGAACCCTCCGAAGATGCGACCGCCGAAACAAGCGGAACCTTTGACATAAACTCACTCATCACCAGCCAAGGCGGAAGCGCTCTTATCAGCGCTTTGGGAGATGAGGAGAAGCAACTTTTCATTGACGCCGCGATAGCCGCCGGCTATAATGTCGAATTCGGAGAAGACGGGAGCATGAACTTGTCAAATGCGCAAACCGGGGATGAGATAATCCAGAATTCCGATGGGACATGGCAAACCGGCGCCGCAGAAGCAAATTCCGCGCAAACAGAAGACATCTGGCCTGACAACGAGTATACTCAGCTAATTCCTAAGCCGGATTTTGCCGTAACTTCAGTTCTTGAAAACGAAGGCATCTTCACCGCAAGCTTTGCTGGCACAGAAGCTGATGCCTTGCGAGCATATGTGGAGCAGCTCAAAGCGAGCGGATTTACAGTCGACGCGCAAGAGTCCGATACTGAGGCAGAAGGCATTGCTGCTATCAGCTACATCGCCAAAAACGCGGACGGCTACGAAGTCACATTTGCATCGGCCCAAGGGCAGTCAAGCCTGACAGTGATAAAGCCTTAATATCTAGGCGTGAGCATTTTGCGAACTAAGGCTAGCAAGAAGGTGATTTAAATGCCCAAGCAGGCTAAAAAGGCGGAACAAAGCCAACCCCTCCCAACCTAAGGCGCAACGTGCGCCTTAGGCGCAACGTGCAATGATGCATTCCTTATCAGAAATGGCTCCAAGCAAAAGGCTGGACTTCCAATTGGAAGTTCAGCCTTTCGCTTGCAAAAAGTATTTCAAGCTATCTTTTTTTTGCGCGGAGAAGCACAGCCTTAAGCTCTTCTTCCGCGCTTTCCATCTCCTTCTCGGCGGAAGCGCGATCCTGCCTGCCCTGCTCCTGGATTTGAAGTACATCCGTAATTGTTGAAATCAGGTTTTCATTGGTTTTCTTGATTGTCTCAATTGAGATGATGCTTCTCTCGGATTCCTTTGCTACGTCTATGGAACCTTGTCTCAAGAGCTCGCTGTTTTTCTGAAGAAGCACGTTAGTATAGTCCGTTACTTTGGTCTGAGCCTCAAGCGCGCTTTTTGATCTAGCTATGCCAAGGGTAAGCACCAGCTGGCTTTTCCATATGGGTATGCTGTTTACAATGCTTGACTGTATCTTGTCAGCCAGAGTAGAGTTGTTGTTCTGCAGGAGCCTAATCTGAGGCGCCATTTGAATGCTTACAATTCGGCTCAGCTTGAGATCGTGGAGCTTCTTTTCGAAACGCTCCGCCAGAGACTCCATGTCGTTTAGCTTCTGAACTTCCATCTGGTCGTTGGCGGACTCCGCCTTGGCTCTCTGCGCGGCAATATCTTTTTCGCGGAATTGCTGAAGTTTCTCCTCGCCTGCTATGATGTACATTGTCAGCTCCTTGTAGTAGCTGAGGTTGCTTTCATACATCTTATCGAACATGGCTATGTCTTTTATCAAAATGCGCTGATGGGTTTCAAGCTGATTTTGGATTTTGTCTATATTGACTTCCACCTTGGCGTAGTTGGCCTGCATTTTTTCAAGCGACTTCTTTACGCCGCCGAACAATCCACGCAAGCCGCCCTTCTCCTCGACTGAACTGTCAAAGCCTTTGAGCTCCACAACTAAATCCGTAAGGCACTTGCCCACTTCCCCTGTGTCTGAAGTGCGGATGTTCTGAAGCACTGAATCGGAAAACTGCGCAATCTTGTTCTGAGCAGAAGTGCCGTACTGCGCTACAGTATTTTGATCCATTATGTTTATCTGCTTGGAAAAATTCAAAACGGCATTCTGCTCTTCAGGAGTCAAAGATGACAAGCTTAATTCGCTCTTCGCCCCGCCTCCCGCAGGCGCGTTCGGAATGGGAGCGTTCGGCTCCGGCTCTTCAAATCCGGGAAGGACCAATGTTGGGATGTCGCTCATTTTGCTGCCTCCATTTCAATGATTATTTATTTTATGGCCTTAATAAGATTCGACAGCTTCGCCATTACTTTCCGCTTCCCCGCCTTGCTGAAGTTGACTGTAACCTCGTAGTCAGCCCCGGCAGGCGTAATGGACTCGACAAATCCGAACCCAAACTTGCACTGAAAGACTTCATCCCCGACTCCAAATCCCAAAGTCCAGCCTTTAGGCGTCGGAAGGAAATTATTTGACTTGGGGCGAGCAGCTGATCTTTGATCGGGACGGCTTTTTGCGGCGCTGGCTTGTGACCTTTTACGCTTGGTTTCCACGATATCAGCGGAAATCTCCTTCAAGAAGCGGCTCGGAGAGTTTGCTTGAATGCTCTCTCTAAAGCGCCGCTCTTTAGCCGTAGACAGATACAGCTCCTTGCGCGCCCTGGTGATGCCGACATAAAACAGTCGGCGCTCCTCTTCCAAGTCTCCGGTCATTATAGTCTGATTTCCGGGGAATAGCCCGTCTTCCACGCCTACCATGAAAACTTTGGAGAATTCCAGCCCTTTGGCATTGTGCAAAGTCATAAGCACAACGGCATCTTCTTCTTGCTTGTAGCTGTCAACATCAGCAACAAGGGATACTCCCTCAAGGAATGCCCCCAATGTTTTTTCCGACTCATCCGCCTCTCTGGAAGAAAACTCCGCAGCCATGCTCACAAAGCTTGAAATATTCTCCAACCGGCTTTTGGCCTCTTCCGTATCATCTTTTTTCAGGTTGAGCTCCAATTCGCTTTTTTCCAAAACTTCCAAGACAATCTCAGCGACAATATTTTCCTTGGCGAAATCAGACAAATGCTGCATAAGCTGTATAAAACCCGCTATGCCTTTGTTGCGGCTATACTGATCCGCCTCGGCGAGCGCCTGAGAGAAAGGCATTTCGTTTGCGGACGCGAACTCCGCTATGCTTTTTACTGTAGTCTCTCCTATGCCTCTTTTAGGCGTATTGATGATGCGCATGTAGGATACGTCGTCCCTGGGGTTTTGCAAGGCTTTCAGATATGCCAAGACGTCTTTTATCTCCTGGCGCTGGAAAAACCTGACTCCACCGATGAGACGGTGCGGCACCCCTCTTGTCGAGCATTCAGTCTCAATGCTTCTGGACTGGGCGTTAATCCTGTAAAGGACGGCGTAATCAGAGAACTTCCCGCCATTTTTGACTCCGTCTAAAATAATGTCAACCACAAACGCAGCTTCATCCATATCATTTGGAGCTATTAGGCGCTTTATCAGAGCTCCCTTCTCATTTTCCGTCCAGAGCTGCTTAGGCATGCGCCTGGAATTGTTCGCGATTACCATATTGGCGGCTTTTAATATAGTTTGCGTCGATCTGTAATTCTGCTCCAACTTGACCACATGAGCTCCTGGAAAGTCTTTTTCAAAGGACAGAATATTCCTTATGTCAGCGCCTCTCCAGCTGTAGATGCTCTGATCATCGTCTCCGACAACGCAGATGTTTCCGTATTTGGATGCGAGCAGGCTTATCAGCTTGTACTGGGATACACTGGTATCCTGATATTCATCTACCATTATGTAGTGAAACCTATCCTGATATTTCTCCAGGATGTCAGTGCGAGTTGTAAAAAGCTTCACTACTAGGAAGATTAGATCATCGAAATCCAGGTTGTTGGAATCCATCAACTTTTTTTGGTAGCTGGCGTATACCTTGGAGATTGCAGGGCCTGGGAATCTATTCGGCTTTGCGGCGAATTCCTCCGGGCTTTTAAGGTGATCCTTAATGCCGCTTATTTCCTTTGCGAAGGCTTTAGGAGAAAAGTAGCGGGTATCCAATTTCAACTCGCTCATGCAGCGGACTATAACCTTTTCTGAGTCTTCAGCGTCCAGAATGGTAAACTGGTTGCCATAGCCGATGTGCTGTATCTCCCGCCTCAATATTCTTACGCAGGCCGAGTGGAATGTGCTCACCCATATTTGGCCGCCTTCCTCATGGAGGGCTTTGACCCTCTCCTTCATCTCCCTAGCGGCTTTATTTGTAAATGTGATGGCTAAAATGTTATACGGCGCGACTCCATTTTCTATAAGCCATGCCATCCGGTAAGTCAACGCGCGGGTCTTTCCGGAGCCTGCGCCCGCGAAGATGAGAAGCGGCCCAAGTCCATGGGTTGCGGCTTCCCGCTGCCTGTCATTTAGTAAATTCAAATCTATCATTCGCTATTCTCCGCGCCGCAAATGCGGCGCAGCTGCCAATGCGGCGCCAGAGAACACCCTTGCCGGCATAAAGCAGGCATTATCCTGAAACATTAAACACGCGGAATATTTTAAGAGACGGGCGCAGTGCTTGCAAAGCAGCTTCCTTTCAACTATTTATTGGATTTTGGACTGGCCTAAAAGTGTATTTCGTTGCCGGCGCGCATGCATTCGGCGCTGCTCATCAACTAGATAAAAATGATTCAAGTATGCCTCTTCCACAGCCGTAGCTTTCATTCGCCTCGCGAAGGAGCTCATTGTAAAAGGAGGCGGCGGCTTTGCGCCTTAAGATTCCAATCTCTTTAGCCCGCTTGGTGTAAAGAGATTCGCATATTCGCTCCAGCTTGAACTTGTATTCATACACGAAAGAGTCTCCTATGCCGTCTGTTCCGTCAGATATTGAGCCATCTGGCAAGAAGTCGTAGAGAGGCTCAGACAGTTCAGCTCCATAGTATAGAGTCCTGGCTATGCCCAATGCTCCACAGACATCCAACTTGTCCGAATCGAACAGGATCTTCGCCTCTAAGCTATCCGGTTGATGATCGCTTCGAAATCGGTGGGTCAAGACGCACTCCGCAATCTTTAAAGCGCTCAGCTTATCCCATCCGTTGCAGAGAAGCCACTTTTCGGCTTTTTTGCTGCCAACCTGAGCATGGCACAATGTCGGATTTTCTTTTTGCTCATTTCGGCCGATATCATGGAGAAGGCACGCGGGGATTAAGATGTCCAAATCCGCCCCGCCCTCATGATCTGCAATGTCCAATGCCAGATAAAGCACGCGGAGGCTGTGCAGCTCATCGTGAGAGCTGAAAAGCGCGCAAGACTTCATATATTGTTCAATCCTTGAAAACGCTTCCCTATCCATTGAATCCTCCCATGCATAGCGTCAAGCCTTACCTTTTTTGGAGCTTGATTATACAGGCAGTGCGAAATGCCGATTAGGCATTTCCTACCCTCAATGGATAATCAAGTTCCAAAAAAGGAACATTTGATGAAAATCGTTATAATGCCTCATTGCATTATAACACATAGCATAGGCCGATAAAAGCAAATTTCGTATAAAATTGCCCTTTAAAGAAACTCAGAGAAATATACTGATTTGAGAAAGAAACTTCCTATGATTAACATGAAATGACTTTATTGCTGGCAGTGAATGCTTTATTGAACTTCTATTTATCATATTTTGACACTTGTTCATTTTATGTTAATTTGACTGCCCAATAATAATGGAAGTTTCTGTTCAATGGTTTTATCAATCCTTTTAGCACGCTAAATATAAATATCTTCATTTAGATTCACTCGCAATCGGTTGCGTAAATACATATTGTATAATTTAAAATTAGCTGATATACTTATTTCATATAAAACATACTGTTTAAATATGAAATGCTGTTAAGCTGGCATAAGCAAGTAATTTTGCTTAACCCTGGTGTGAAATGCCGATATAGGCATCTCCCTTGAAAATGAATAGACAGCCCTCCAGCATAGTTGTATTGATGCTAAAGAGAATAATAGTTGTAGAATTATAACTCTAAAGCGCCGAAATTTGCGCATATCCATCTGTGACAGGCGAACCTGCAGATTTAGGAGATTGATTATACAGCGCGCGAGAAATGCCTATATCGGCATTTCGCACTCGCTGTATAATATCAATCTGCAAAAAAGGTATTTTTCTATGAAAATCAGTATATTCAAGCTAAAGGACAAAAGCCTATGGCTATTGCATGAAAGCGGGAGAAATATGGATATGTGGAATAAAATTTGGATGACAACTAAGAAAAGAGGCATGTGATATGGACGCAAAAATAGCCGCGATGCCTTGCGAGGCAAAGCCTCGGATTATTCCCCTGGAAAAGCGCGCAGTTGCAGTTGCTCGGTACATCAACCTGCACAAATTTACGTATCTCCTCATTTTACCAGGGTTGATTTATTTTCTGATATTCCATTACTCTCCCCTGTACTTCTTGCAGGTAGCTTTCAAGGATTACAATATATTCAAAGGGCTTAGCGCCAGCAATTGGGTAGGATTCAAAAATTTTCAGAACCTGTTTTCCACCAAGTTTTTTATGCAGGCCTTCTCCAACACAGTCATCCTCAGCTTCATGAATAAGCTCTTCGGCTTTCCCGCTCCGATCATTCTCGCTTTGCTGCTCAATGAGGTGCGGTTGCCAAAGCTTAAAAAGCTGGTGCAGACTGTGGTATATCTGCCTCACTTCCTCTCATGGGTTATCGTCGGAAGCATTTTCATCACCATGCTCTCCGCTCAGGGCGGACTTGTGAACGAGCTGTTAGGGATGATTGGGATAGGCCCCATTTCATTTATGACTAGCAAGGCATGGTTCCGCTGGGTGCTGGTTTTCACCGAGATATGGAAAAGCTGCGGTTGGGGAACCATCATCTACCTAGCATCCATCAGCGGCATATCCCCGGAGCTTTATGAAGCTGCAGTCGTCGACGGAGCCGGCCGCCTAGGCAAAATTTGGCACATCACGCTACCCTGCATTATCCCCACCATTATCGTGGTCTTTGTGCTAAGTCTAGCCAAGGTGCTGAATCTGTTCGATCAGGTCTTTGTAATGTATAACCCGCTGGTATCCTCCGTTTCCGAAACTATCGATACCTACGTGTATCAAATCGGCATTGTGCGCGCAGATGTAGCATTCGCGACGACGGTTGGCCTCTTCAAAAACGTCATCACTGTAGCGCTGATACTGCTCACCAATCAAGCCGTTAAAAAAATACAAGGCGAAACCGTCATATAATGGGGTGATGAAAATGTCGGGAAAAAAACTGTTGAGCGGTTCGGCGGATGCTCTAATCATTGCATTCCTGCTGTTTATTTCCGCCGCCATGCTCATTCCGCTGCTCAATGTGCTATGCCTCTCGCTGGAGCCGAATTACATAGCGATTGAACCGAGCCGCCTGCATATCATTCCACGCGAAATCACGCTGAAGGCCTACGCTGAGATAATTAAAAAAGGGCAGATCATCATTTCTTTCCGCAATTCTGTTTTCATCACTGTTCTCGGCTCCCTGTCCGGCACGCTGCTCACCGCCATGATGAGTTATGGCCTCTGCGACGCCAATGTGAAGGGCATAAAGTTCATCTCGTATCTCATCCTTTTCACAATGATGTTCTCAGGCGGCGTCATCCCCATGTATATGCTCATTAAAAACCTGGGGCTGATGAACAATTTGATGGCTCTGGTGCTGCCGTCGATTATGAGCGCCTACAACGTCATTTTGATGCGATCGTTTTTCAAAAGCCTGCCGGACAGTCTGTCAGACTCGGCTAAGATAGACGGCTGCAATGAGGCCAGAGTTTTTTGGAGGATTATTTTGCCCATCTCCAAGCCCATAATCGCCACCATCCTTCTCTTTTACGCAGTGGCGAGATGGAATGCCTACTTTGACGGGGCCATGTATATCACCGATCGCAACAAGAAGCCCATGCAGGTGATTTTGCGCGAGCTGCTAATCCTTTCGGACTCACCGGATACCTCCGGAGACTTGGATATTGGGATGAACGTCAAAATGGCCATCGCTTTCGTGACGATTGTCCCCATCCTTTGCGTGTATCCGTTTTTGCAGAAGTATTTCACGCAGGGAATCCTGTTGGGATCCATTAAAGGCTGAGCAGGGATAATCTGATGAAAACATGCCGATTTGCAGCATTCCTGTTCTAGAGTTCGAAAATCCATTGAGAAGCTTAATAATCCGTTCAAAAACAGGCGATTTCATATGCCAATCATAAATAAAATCTTGACAGGAGGATTATCATGAAAACCATATCAAAACGCTTGGCCATACCCGCCATCGTATTTACGCTTGTGTTGGCGGCCTGCGCGCCCGGCGCGTCCGTTCAGAGCCGGATGCCCAGCGACACCCCGGGCGAGGCTGGCCCTTCAACCGCAGCTGACCCTTACGCGGAGCCCGTTTCCATCACTATAACCACGCGCGGCACCCCCGGAAGCCTCGGCGTCCCCAGAACGGAGGAAATACATAAGCGCATCGCGAAGGAAAAATGGAACATTGATTTGAACTATGAGTTGATCGACAAGAATGTCTATACCGATCAGATAACCGCTAAATTCGCGGCGGGAGATTACCCCAACATCTTCTACTATGGAGAAGCAAAGCTGATTCAGGCAGCCATTGACGGGGGAGTTATCCTGCCTGTAACCAAAGCCATGGAAGATCCTGTCTATGATGCAGTGGATCGCGACGCTTATTTCAAGCAGTGGTATCAAAACGGAGAATACTACGGCTTCTCCTATCACTGCAGCGCGGCGGAGCCCATCAACCTGCGCGGCGACTGGCTAAAGAACCTTGGCCTGTCCGTGCCATCCAACCCCGCTGAACTCTATGACACTCTGGTAGCTTTCACAAAGAATGACCCGGACAAGAACGGCAAGGATGACACCTTCGGCATTGCCATTCAGGGCGATTTAGGCGACGCCGGCCAACTGTGGACGCAGTTCCTCCCTGCGGTCAGATCCTCTCCCGCCAGCAATGTCGGCCTCTACCTAGATCGTGATTCCAACAGCATTAAAACGATTTTGACAGAAGCGGACGCCGCCAACGTCAAAGACGCGCTGGCATGGTTTTCCGGCTTGTACAAGGAGGGCGCGATTGATCCCGAGTACATTACCCTCAAGCAGCAGGATGTGGAAGCCAAGTTCGTCTCCGGCTTTGCCGGCGCGTGGGATAAGGTAGTCGGCGGACTGCCGCCGGCTCTTGCCAAGCTTCAGGCCAGCGTACCCGAAGCTGAGATCATCGCCATGCCGCCTGTAACAAACCCCTATGGCAGCACCAACTACGACATGGTCGCCTATAAAACTGACTATTACTTCATTACCACGAGCATCCCCGATGTGGATCGCGGATTGGATTTCCTTCTGTGGCGTTTCAGCCCCGAAGGCATCTACACCGAGGTATACGGAGAGGAAGGCGTTGAGTACGAACTTTCAAACGGAGAATTCAAATGGCTTGATGAAGAGGCTCAAAAGACGAGCAGCCCCGCCACAATCATAACCCGTTTCCTGCCGACAGTTGAGTTTCTTGAGAAGGTTCCCGTCGTTGAAGCCGCGCTTGAAGCAGCGGATGGCTACAACCGCTTCGCCAAGGACGTCCCGAGCTTCGCTGTCCGCTCCGACCTTTATCTTTCCAAATCCGCAGACATTGATAAAATTATGCTGGAGGGCGTATCCGAAATCATCGTGGGACAAAAGCCCGTGGATTACTACGACAGCCTATTGGCTGAGGTAAGGGCTTACGGCGTTGACGATATTGCGGCGGAGGTCAACGCGGTTTTTCAGGCGGCCAGCAACTAAGAATCAGCCTTTGATATTTGAACAGGCATTCCTGCGGAAAGCCGGCGAGGAGGAATTGACGCGCTCGTCGGTTTTTCTGCGGCGGATAAATGAGCATGGAGGATTTCCCTTTGAAAGTCTTCGAGAAAAAACTGATTTACGCCAATCCCCTTTCAAATGAACGCGACATCGCGCCTTTCCGTCTGGAGGGGCAGGCTTCCTTGAGCTTTCCGAACGCGCGGCTGCGGATGGAAAATGCTCTTTCGCCTGAAAACGGGCAGCGCGCCAATTACGTCCTGTGGTGCGAGCGTGATTTTCCTCCGTCGGTAGAGATAGAGTGGGACTTCTATCCCCTGGCTGAGCCAGGGTTGGCGATGCTGTTTTTCTCGGCGGCGGGCCGCGGAGGAGAGGATCTTTTTTCTCCGCTGCTGGCTCCGCGCCGAGGGGAATACGACTCCTACAAAGCCGGAGATATCAACGCCTATCATGTCTCGTATTTTCGGCGAGGGCAGCGCGAAGAGCGGGCCTTCCACACCTGCAATCTGCGCAAGAGCCATGGCTTTCATCTGGTGGCGCAGGGAGCCGACCCCATCCCTGAAGTTCGGGACTGTACTCCGCCATATCGCATGCGCCTCCGAAAAGCAGCGGGGGAAATAGCCTTCTTCATCAACGATTTGCCGATTTTTCATTTCCTAGACGACGGGCTTGCCTATGGGAAGGCGCTAGGCGCAGGGAAGGCAGGTTTCCGGCAAATGGCCCCATTGACGGCTGAATACGCCAATTTGAAGGTATACGCGCTTACTGCTGTTAATGGATCTCGCAATTAGATTATTTTAGGTGAAAGGAAGATGCTTGTGAAAGACCGCAAGGGCATTGAAAGGCATGATGTCAAAGATCCAGTCCACGGTACAGCGCTCTGGCAGATCACCGATTACCCTGCGCACAACATACAGCCTTATTACGACATTGATTCGTGGAGTCCAGACGGCAGAAAAATCGTCTTCGGCGCCGCTTATGAAAAGGACGTGGCCTTGCATGAACCCTATATGTATACAAACGACAAGGGCAATCTGCTGACTTACGACACCGAGACGGGTGAAATAGAATGGATTGCAGGCGGGCTGGGCTTCAACTCGCACACAGGCGTGTTCCCCATCTGGACGCCTGACGGCAAGCACATCGTCTGCGGCGACACGGTCAGGAGCGAAGCCTCCAACCGCAGGCTCAACATCTTCGATGCAGCGAGCCATAAACTGATTCGTAGAGAGGAAGGCTTGCACCCGCGTCAGGTCAGCCCTGACGGCAAGCATATTCTCTGCCTGGGCGACGAGGGCATCTCGCTTTACGACTTCGCCTCCGGAGAGCATCGAATCCTCTATTCCTTCCCGCAGATTATCGCCCATCTGCCTGTTTACAACGCTGCGCGCGCGCAACTAGCCGAAGTGGCGCACACCAAATGGAATTACGACGGCACGCGATTCTTGTTTCGCTTTAGTTTCAGCCCAGGCGAGTACATCAAATCCCTGTTTGTAGCTGATATAGACGGCGGACGGTTGATTCGGATCAACAGCGCGACGCCCAGGTTTCATCATCCGAGCTGGGTTCCTGGCGAAAACCGCCTGCTGCTCGGAGACTGGGATGCAAACGGCGATCCCCATCACTATCTCGTCGATTACGACGGCCGCAACTATCAGCAGATTTCCAAGCACAAGCTGGCTGGCCACCCTAACTTCAACCGTGCGCGCACCCAGATCGTCACCGACAATTACAAGGGTGAACTCGGCCAAAACATTCTGCTCTATGACCTTGATAAAGATGTTGTCGAGCCGCTCGCATCGTTCACTGTAAATTTTGTCCGTTCCAACGCACACCCATCCTGGAATCACGATGGCACGCAAATCCTCTATCATTCCGATCACACTGGCTATTCTCAGCTCTACGTCATCCCGCTCGGGAAATAAACAGACGCTTGAAAATATCTCGATGCGCAGCCAAATATACCGCACTTAATCAGAACTTCCCATGCGCATCATCATATACCGATTTTCAGTCGAATGCACCTATTTTGGAACTTAATTATCCATTTAGCAGTGTGAAATGCCGATATCGACATTTCACACTCTCTACATACTCCAAAATAGGAGCTTTCATGTGCAAATCAGTATATTATTGACGCCGATGCGGTACGGCGAGAAGGAGAAATTTCATGAAAGAACGCAGTGGCCGCATTGAAAAGAAAATTGCCAAAGACCCGATTTTCGGCACAACCCTCTGGCAGCTTACAGATTATGAGGCGCATCACATCCATCCTTACTATGACATCGACTCGTGGAGTCCAGACGGAAAGAAAATCGTTTTTTCAGCCGCCTACGACAAGGACGTAGCTTTCAGTGATCCATATATGTACACGCCTGATCAGGGAAACCTTTTGACTTACGATACCGAAACCGACAAAATAGAGTGGTTGGCGGACGGATTGGGCTTTAACTCGCACACGGGAGTATTCCCTTTTTGGACTCCTGACGGGAAATGCATAGTATGCGGCGAGTCTGTGAAAACTGCGGCTGCCGACCGCTCGATCAAGATTTTTGACGCCGCTTCCCACAAGCTGGTAAAGCAAGTGGACGGCCTGCATCCACGCCAGATGAGTCCAGACGGAACGCGGATTTTATGCCAGAGCGACATTGGCGTAGTGCTTTACGATTTTGCCACTGGCAATCAAAGGGTGCTGTATTCCTTCACGCAGATCATCTCGCATCTGCCGGTGTACGATGGCTCCTACGCGGAGCAGGCGGTTGTTGCGAACCTCAAATGGAACCATGACGGGACGCGATTTTTGTTTCGTTTCAGCTTTAAGCCAGGCGAATACATGAAATCACTTTATGTGGGAGAGGCCGACGGCAGCAAACTGACGCGCCTTGACGGCCCGACGCTTAAATTTCACCATCCTAGTTGGGTGCCAAGGGAGAATCGGATCCTGTTCGGTGATTGGGATGCGAATGGAGAGCCGCATATCTTCCACATCGATTTTGATGGCAAGAACTGCAATCAGATTTCAAAGCGCCATCTGCATGGGCATCCTATCTACAACCCGGCCGGCACGCAGATCATCACCGATAATTACAAGGGAGAGGAATACGGACGCAGCATTTTGCTCTACGATCTGAAAAGCGACACGGTTAGGCAGATTGCCTCTTTCACCGTGAATTTCGTCCGCTCGAATGCGCATCCGGTTTGGAATCATGACGGGACGCAGATTCTGTATCATTCCGATCATACAGGCCATTCCCAACTCTACATCATCCCGCTGGCCGAGCTGTAATTCCCATTGCAATCTTGAAGCGGCGGAAAAGGACTCCGGTTTAAATCTAATTGCGGTGAACAGTCCTTCCGTTAAAAGCGGCGCAGTTGCAAACACCGATAGCGGGAAGCGTATTTCGGCTCCCTGTAGCGGTCGTTTGTCTATGCATGATGAGGATTTAAATGGCAAGCCTGTGAATGGCTTCCATCTGACAGACCTATACCGCTTTTCATCAAATTTTCCTTTTTTGGAGCTTGATTATCCATTGAGTGGTGCGAAATGCCGGTACCGGCATTTTGCACTCGCTGTATAATCAAGCTCCAAAAAAGGTAATTTTATATGAAAAGCAGTATAACTAGCGCTTGCAGGGAGTAAATGCTCCTTAAATGCTTGCAGGATCTTTTAATCTGCTTAAAATGCTATACCTAATTTGAACGTTTCATCAATTTGCTGCAGTGGGGAACCAACCCCGGCATCTCAATCAAACAATAAGCCTGCGGTTATAAAATCCGCCGGCTTATTGCATATAGACGAACAGGAATGTGATGAGGACGGGCTAAACCTGTTCAGTATGAGATGGTGAGTCTATTGCCGTACCCGCGATAGTCATCTCCGCCAAAGCCGCCGCTGCCGCGCTCTCAGATTAGCGGGGCCGAAAGGCAATCGGCGGTATTTTGATTGAGATTTTTTCGCCGGTTATCGTGATAATCGCGGTAATCGTCAGTATGCTCTTCCGCCACCGCCGACCACAACAACGCTGCTCTCAAGCTGAGTTTTTAAGGCAGCGTTGTGCCGTCCTCAATGCCAGCAGATTTCCGTCAGCACATTACCGATATGCAGCAAAGCTTCGCAAATCTGGAAAAGCTACTGCCTTGACCGTGCGTGCCGCCCTAATTTGGGCGTGCGTGGGCTTTTCGGGCGGGAGGTCTGGAAAGTATGCCAAAGCCTCTCCGCATGCGGATTTGGGACGTTTGTGGAGAGCGGTTCGCCAGCTTAGTATGCAGTCCTGTATGAACCCGATTTTAATCCATGATGCAAGCACAAGAGACTTTAAATGAAAAGTATGGAACTGTTCCTACAGCTTATTACATTATTCACCAGTAAATATGTCATGAAATCCTTGCAGAAAAGTTCAAAAGTTAACTCTAATATATGTTTAAATATGTAAAAATTATCAATACATTTTTATAATCTTATAGATGATATATAAGTTTTCCTTATTTTATGAATTTATAATTAAAATGAAATTTTGACATCTCCTGCATTATCCAATTATGCAATCCGACATTTCGTTTTAAGCATGACAACAATACTAAATTATAGCTTCCTCTTTGGCTCCATGACATGCCTTTTCCCTTATGTCAGCTCTAGAATAAGGAGAATAATGCTTTGAGTTTCATTATTAAAGCATGTATACTGCAAAATCTGCAAACAAGGGCTGCGGTCAAACACATGAATATAGTTTTTTTGATCAACGCTTTTGCTTGCTGCACCTGTGCATTTTCAATTCTGTTGATCCGCTTGCGCATGACATGGAAGCAAGCTGGGAGAAGAAAGCCTGATGAATGGGCAAAGGCTGGTTCCGCCGCTTTTCACGGGAGTGGCCAGCAGGGGTTGAGGCTTATTGGTTTAGATGGGTTTTCATTGCCTTGCCTTATCAAACGGTTGGATCTATGTTAATGAATTGGTGATTTTTGCCCTGTTTCCAACACTTGCAGGAGTTAGCGGGTTTACGAAAACTCACTGCATTATTTTTCTTTTGCCTGTTCGAAACTATCCTATTGTTCGGCCCCTCAACGTCCTGAGAGCTTTGCCGCCGCAAGCTGCAGCGGCCCTTGTCCGGGCATAGATATCCGAATTTTGCGAGCGCCTCCGCAATCCGGTATCATATCCCCCGCATCCGGATTCATGAGCTGGCGGAGTTCCAGATCACGCAATTCATCTTCGCCAAGTCCAAAAGTATTCCAACAGCTCCTAAAGAAACTGAGTTCAATAAATTCCCTATTCAAACGCATCCCTCTTTTATATTCACGTTATATACGAATGAACCGTAGTTTTCGTGCCATTTCAAAGGAGGCGCTCTATGCAAATCCTACCCCTAATCCTGCTTTGCGGAGGCTTGATGATTGTTATCGCCGCCGTGTCTTATTTCTCCATGAATTATTCCCTTGACCGCATTAAAAGCAACACCGTGGGTGACGGCCAGCACGAAACCGCACGGTGGGAGACTAAAAAAGAAATCAAGAAGACCTATCTGCATATTCCGTTTACTCCGGCGCTATGGCGCAGAAAAGAAAAGCTGCCGGATACAGGGCGGCAGGGGTTTATTGTCGGTTATACCACAGCCGGGAAAAGGGTCGCCGCGCTGATGGACACCTGCGACATCCACTGCGTCATAATTCGCGCGGCTGGCGTTGGCAAGACCGTATATTTTTTGCATCCCAATCTCGAATATGCCTGTGCCAGCGGAATGAGTTTTATTACAACCGATACCAAAGCTGACTTGTTCCCCAACTTTGCCAGCGCCTCCGAAAAATACTGCAGTTGCGAGGTTTCGGCGTTGGATTTACACAATCCAACCCGTTCCGGCGGCTTCAAAATGTTGTACCTTGTAAACCGCTATATGGACGAGTATCTGTGGAATACCGAAAATATATCCGCAAGGGCCAAGGCGGAACACATCAGTCTACATAATGGTTTGTTCGGCAATTTGGATACAATTTATACTAATTATGTGCAGCGGCAAATCCTCTCATCAGTTTTAATGTTAAAGAAGAATAAGAGCGGCTTTGAAAGCGCGCTCTTATTCTTCTTTGATATGCTAGTTCTATAAACATAGTTGGGAAAAGCAAAAATGTACATAAAACCTTTGAAAAATCAGGGTTTAATCAATGGACGCATGGAAGTACCCGTCAGAGTTTAAAAAAGAGATGCAACCAGCTTTTCAGATTGCTAATCAAGCTAAGCCTATGTCCTGGAAAAATAATATTTTCAAAAAAATCATCGTATATATTCAAGACATATATGTACGCGCCATGCCAGATGGGAGCAGCGCTTGAAAACATCAAAATCTCTTTTCCACTTCGCTTCAGCAAGCGCCTTTGTCAATGGCCGCGCCTATAAGCGTCATGCCAGGCATTAAAAACGTAAGGGCTAGCTGGCTTCAAGGATCTTGCCAGGCGGCATTTGAAGCAAAACCTAAAGGGACATGCGGCCAGAGTCTAATGAGATTGGCTTCCAATCAGATCTTAAATGTACAGCATAGCAACGAAGTCAATAACCCACCGCCTAATATCTCAAGGTTAAAGCCTTTTGATATTTGAGGCGGGGGCTTGCAGCTGCAAGTCCTGATCGGCCAGCCTAAGCTTCCGCTGGGAAGCTGCGCCGCCCAAGAATATACAGGCGCTCCGGGGCGCCTGCCCCGGCTCCGGGCCCTGCGGCTCGCAGCTGGACAGCCCTGGCGGGCGGGGACGGCGCCGCCGCAAGCATGCAAAGCCTTGGAATGGCGTTGGCGAAGGGCGGCCAGCCGCGGCAACGCGGAATCAGCGGGGCGCAGGAGACTCCCGCCCAATGGAATTTGAGGCGGGAGTCTCCTGCTCCAAATCTGATGAAGCGATATTTTCAAGACTATTTGCTATTTTTATTGATGCGCATAGATTTTGTTCTTAGACGAATTGTCGTACTATCCAATTATCGAAGCGCCATGCTTATCAAGCGAGGAGAGTAATCCATGAAAAAGAAAGGTTTTATCGCACTCGGATTTGCCGCGGTTCTTGCGGCGGTGATCTTTATCCCGTCAGTGCAAGCATTTGCCATATCAGCCTTAACTATTTTCAGAGTCGCCGATTTGAAGACAATCCAAGTCACCGCCTCAGACATTGAAGAATTCATAGAATTCTCCAAAAACAATGAGGATTATCCAGCTTATGAAACCGCACCCGCGTTCATTAAAGAAGAAGGCACTGCAGAGCCTGAAAGCGTAAAGTTAAACGCAGCGTCAGAATTTAAAGAATTTTCTTTCAACCTGCCCAAGGAGCTTGACGGGGAAACCCCGTCCATATTCGCCCGTGAGTCCTATGTCATAAACTTTGCGCTAGATGCGTCGTCACTCAACGCTCAGCTATCTGACGCTGGACTCAATCCTATTCAAGAAAACTTTGACGGCGCCAGGATTGGGGTAAACATACCTCCAATTGTAGGCGCGGAATACGAAGACCTCATTTTATTAGCCACGCAAGGCTTCTATGTAGACGCGCCTGATGGATTGCTTGACGAATTGAAGCAGAGTTATCTTCAGCTGCCATTTTTGAGCGACAATCTGCGGCTGCAGCTTGCAAGCATCGATCCCAAGAGCAGGGACATATATCTTCCGGTTCTCCAAGGCTTTGGCAAAGAAACCGAGATCGGATCAACTACCGGATATATCTATACTTTAGGCGATTTGAGGCTGGCAGCATCTGAAATCTCAGAAATTGCGCCGTCCATCCCCCCTTCGGACCTCCAAGGCTTTGAAGATGAAGTTCTGGGATATCAATCTGTTCTTGTTTGGATCAATGATGGCGCACTCTACGCCCTTCTGGGAAATCAAACGGATAGCGAGCTTTCTAAAATCGCCAGGAGCATTCGCTAATGCTTATCGAAGCTGAAGGTTTGTCTAAAATCTATTACGGCAAAGTAGCCGTCGAATCTGTTGACCTGGCAGTGCAAAAAGGCCAGGTCTACGGTTTTCTCGGTCCGAATGGCGCTGGAAAAAGCACTTGCATCAAAATGCTCACGGGGCTTGTCTTTCCAACTGCAGGTAAGGCTACGGTGCTTGGCAGGCCCCTGGGAGATGCAAAAGCCCGCGAAAAGATGGGATACCTGCCAGAGCTGTTCCGCTTTCAAGAATGGATGACAGGCACTGATTTACTCGACTTTCACTCAAGCCTGTACCGGCTAAAAAAAGATCCGGCGCGCAACAAGCGCGTTTTGGAGCGCGTCGGACTTTTAGGGCAGGAAAAATTCAAGGTCGGCACATACAGCAAGGGCATGCAGCAGCGTCTAGGCATTGCCTGCGCACTGCTGCCCGACCCTGAGTTGCTGTTGCTGGATGAACCCACTTCAGCGCTCGACCCAGTCGGGCGAAAGCTTGTTCGTGACATCATCCTGTCTCTCCAAAGAGAAGGTACAACTGTTTTTCTCAACAGCCATCTCCTAAGCGAAGTAGAAGCCGTGTGCAATGGCATTACAATAATCAGCAAGGGCGTTGTCGTAAAATCAGGATCAATGTCAGACATCCTTCAAGAGAAAGTCTCGCTTTCCATCAAATGCAGCAACATATCAGAGAGCGTATATTCCATTCTCAAGAACCGTTTTGACGCCTCCATTAAACCGCAGGGATCTGACGGAGAACTTTTCCTCAAGTTGAACTCCAAGGATGAAGTGCCTGACATCGCAGAATTACTTGCAGCTTCAAGCGTTAGGATCTTTGAGCTTACTCCGCGCCACGAGACGCTGGAAAGCGTATTTTTGAAAGTGGTCGACAAGGAGGCTGACGCATGAAGGCGATTGCTTTGGCAACTCTTAAAGAAGCCGTCCGCAAAAAAACATTTGCTGTCATGACTCTTGTCTCCGCCCTCTATCTTGCGCTTTGGGCCTTGCTTTTGAACTTTTTTAAGGGCTCCATCCCTGCGGATGACATGAGCATGGGATTCGCTTCGGTTATTTTAGCGCAGATGGGTTTGCAGTTCTCTTCTATGATATTATGCCTGCTTACAATCATGCTTTCCTCAGGATCAATCGCCTCAGAGCTTGAAACCGGCATGGTGCACTCAATCATTTCCCGCCCGCTAAGGCGCTTTGAATATGTGCTTGGCAAGTTTTTAGGCCTTCTATCCCTGACTTTGGCGTATGCTGCGGCTGTTTACGCAATCCTGATGCTGATCGGAAGCCTTTTTTTCCTGAATTCCATTACATCTATTTCAGCAACCCAATTTTTTAAAGGCCTGGCGTTATATGTTCTTGTTCCAGCGGTTATCTTATGCCCTACGATTTATGGCTCTGTTTCCCTAAGAGCAGTTCCCAACGGCCTATTGATGATTTTTCTTTATATTTTGGGTAATATCGGCGGAATGGTAGAAATGATTGGCAGGCTTATAGGAAGTGATCCTGTTGAAAGCTCGGGTATTTTTTTAAGCCTTGTCTCTCCGTTCCACACCATTTTCTCCTCAGCGGAAAGAACTCTTCTGCCATCATCAGGAATCGTCGGCGAGATGATGAGCGGCGCCAATGGCTTGTCCGGCAGCGGCAAGCCCGCAAGCGCGTGGATGTTTTTGTACATCGCCGTGTATGCGGTTGGTTTTTTAACGCTTGCCATTAGGAAATTCAGTCGCAAAGACATAAACTAGTGCAGACAGTCTTAATTGCGCTACAGTCCTATTTGGCTATAGCTAAGCGTTTTATAGGCCAAAAGCATGTCGCGCAATTAAGAGCTACAGCACTAGCTTCTTATGGCCATTATACATTTCTCTAAATGAGCGGTTACACAAATGATATGCAGAATGCGCAAAGTATTTTAATCATAAAATTCATATGATATTTAAAATGTAGCCTAAATGGCCAAAAGCTAGATTTTTAAAAAATACCGAAGGCTACAAGCCTATTTTGGGCAAGCTGCACAGAAATATTGAAGCTCCGCCACCGCCCCGATCGGCGAATCGTCCCTTGCAGGCTGCGGAAAGCCGGGAATTGCTCCGCGCGGCATTCACAGGCGCGGCGAGCCTGATAAAGACGCAAAGCTGCGCCTTTCGGCCGTTTAAAATCCCGGCGGCCCGCTTGAATGGGGCGCCAGGCCCGAAAATCTCCATAAGCGGGCGCCTCCGCCCGAAAAATCGGACTAAAAAGCGCAGAACCAAGCCTTTCAGGCGGACGGCATGCCTCTCCTAGGAATCAAGGCCGCATGCAGGCGAGGCTTAGGATTCCTTGTTATGTATATGAAATTACATATAATTAACTTGCACATCATTTTCACGGCAGCATTAAAAGACATTTAAAATTATCGTCCTGCAACCAGAATTGCAGGCCTGCGGCAGAACTCCGAAAGAACAGCTTCAAGGCTTTCTTCGGTGCGGCCCCTTTCATATAATGGATTCTGCGCGATTTACAGCATTTTCATTCCGCAGCTTGCGAAGCCCCGCACCTAAGGGCATATAGGCGCCCGCAGCCATACAGCAGATTAAATGCTTATTCGGCTTTCACTTGAATTTGCTGAAAGGCTTATGATTGCTTGATTACAGCACACAGCAAACTTTTGAGATCGCGGAATCCGACTGCGTCTGCCGAGTTCTCTGCCGGCAAGAAGAAAAAACACAAGCCATGCGGCTCTGCTCTTTATTGATGTTAAGCCTTTGTAAATTATGATAAATGATTCGACCGCAAAATCGGTTTTTGAGCGGATCAATAAAGTTTGGGGGCCTATTAGCCAATGAACACTTGGATAAAAGGCCCCCTATGCATTAAAGTATTATATTCCAGTCAAAAAAATCGTATATCGGATCAATCTCCCTGAGAGTTTTATCAGACAATGCCTTTACATTCTCCATCGGCAGTCGTTTGCCCGCATCAAAGCCTACAGGAAGGAAAATATCCATTCCATGGGCTTCATAGAGCTTTTCTAGATCGATTTCCCCTGCAACTTCTAGATTCTCCCTGTACCATGCCAAAAGATCGCAAGCCAGCTTGCGCATTGCGTGAACCTCCCACAATCGCTCATCTATATGAACTGCTCTCTCATATCGCGTCTTGCGCAGAAAAAGCTCTGTGCATATACGATGCACCGCAGTGCACGCCTTCATAATCTCAGCGCTGCAGGACAGCGCTTTAAATAGCTTATCGGGAAGAATAGGCTTCAGATTTTCCACTATAATCCGGAATTCTTCACACAGCCGTAGAGCTTCATCCTTTTCATCCAGCGCTACTGACGGATCTGAAACGGCTTTAAAAAAGCGCCCGACTCCTCCTGTTGCCATGCGCGCGCAGTGATCCAGCGCATTATAGCGCGTACGTTCCAGCGTATCTGGCAGAAAGCCGAAGCAGCCGAAGGCGTTAAGCCCCAAAATATGCAGGCCTTTGCGGACTATTTCTTCGCCTATGCCTAAAAGGGCCGACAAGCCAGCGCCGGCCTCATGGCCGAAGCGGTTTTCCAAGAAGAGAGCGCTCTCTCCAGGAAGGCTGCGCTCAAAATCCCACTGCTTTGCGTAAAATGCGAACGCCTCCGAAACAGATGCGTCTCCCAGCCAATCTATGTGGCGAATGGCAAAGCCTGAGGCGCCATTCATTCTGTACAACTCCATCCGCTCTTCAAGATACCTCCCAACTCCCGAAAAATATCCATGGAGCGTCCCTCTGTATTCGCCGCCGATGTCGAACTCGACAATTGTATCTCTGGGAAACATTCCTATGAGGGGATTTGGATCGTTTAAGTAATTAAAGTCGCCGTACTGTCCAATCAGACCGATTATAACATCCTCAGGAAACTTGTCCTTGATTTGAGAGAAGATGCCAGGTTCATGCCAGCAACGCCCTGCGCACAGATATGTACGGAGAATCAGCCTTCCCTTCGGCAAAATCTCTTTCATTGCGCCGTAAACCCATTCAACGAGCATCAATACCCTCTCTGGCGCCGCTGTAGATTTGCAGAGAGGGCACTGGCAGTAGAAAATGCTGTTCAGTTTTTCTCCAAGCCATAGCTCCAGGCCAGCGGCGCTTGGCGCCAAACGGCAGCTTTCAATCGTTTTAGAGTGCACATAGCTGCGTGTGAGCGGATGCGCAGGGCATACATTCTTTCCGGGCTGCAACTCGCGTCCGCAAACAAGCCTGCTCCCCTCCCAATCGGGGTATTTTTCGATTGCTTGAAGCGGAAAATGGAATTCCGTCATGGTTATGAAGAAGTCTAGATCAAGAGCCGCAGCCCGCTCCGCGCTCTCCCTGTAATGATAAGCCGGCCTTTCCCAGTCCGGATTGGCAAATGGCGCCAGCTCAGGGCACAAGGAATAGCTGGCGGCGTCATTGGTGTGGGATGGCCAATTTTGAGCAAGTATAAATGTATTCGCCCGAAAAAGCAGGGATTGCTCCATCGCCGAAAAAGTCATGCCCAGACGATCCTGTGAACTGTCTAAGAGAGAAGGCGCATGCTGGTTGCAGGCTCTGAATTTGCAATCAGGCTTCGACTCGATTTCACGCGGCCAAGTCGCCTTTGAAGCTTCTCTGCGATTCTGCTCTTCAAGCCATTCCAGCGCGCCGTAGGCAAGAGCGCGCCGCCTTCCCCCAAATACCTGAGCGCCGTTTTCCTCCATGATAAGCCTGAACGCATCGCCGCTTAAAGATTCGTCAATACAAAACTCCAAATTGCCTCCGCTTTTCACTATGCCAAGATTATTAAAACGCTTAAGCGCCAGCTGAAAAATACTTGCAATAACTGTCAGATACGCCTCCGCTTCGCCCCTGCCTGTTAGGCTTAATTCTTTAGTCCCCAAAGAAATCTTCATTTCCCACGCATCCCAATCATCCTTTAATCGCTCCTGACACCAGGCCTTTTATGAAATATTTCTGCGCCGCTACAAACACTATCAAAATAGGTATGCTTGCAAGAGCGCCAGCTGTAGCCTTCAATTCCATTCGAGTTTCATTTGCATCGACAAATGCCGCTAGTCCCAGAGGCACAGTGAAAAGCTTTGAGCTTCTCAGGAAGATGAGAGGATTTTCATAGTCATTCCACTGCCAAGTAAATGTGAGGATGCCAACAGTCATTATTGCCGGAAGCGCCAAAGGGGCGTATATCTGAAAGAACGTCCTGTACATGCCTGCGCCGTCTATCGCCGCTGATTCGCCAAGCTCGGCGGGTATCTGCAAAAAATACTGCCGCATCATGAATACGCCTATGATGGAAAATATGCCTGTTGCTATAAGGCTTAGATGCGTATTGATAATTCCTATGCGATCAAAGAGAATGTATCGCGGTATAATGGTAATCTGAGGCGGTATCATAAGAGTCGCCAAATACAGCATGAAGATTGCGTCTCGCCCTTTAAACCTCAAACGGGCGAAAGCGTATCCCGAAAGCATGCTGGTAAGCACGCTTCCAGCTGTGTTTATGGACGTCACCTTTATAGAATTCGCGTACATTTGAAGATAATGGTATTGTGGCGCGAGCATAATCCTATAGTTGCTCCAGTTGATAGACGCAGGCAGAATCCTTTCAGGATATTTCAGCAGCTCCATCGGCGTTTTGAAGCTTATGGAAAACATCCAGACAAACGGAATGACAACTATGAAGCCAATCGCGAAAAACAATGCTGTGAAAGCAGCGGACGCTAAGCTGACGCGTTTTGCCAAATGCCTATTCGCCTTCATGATGCCACCCACTTATCCTGCATTTTCCACTGCAACATCGTAAATATGAAAATAAAGGCGAACAGCACCCATGTAATTGACGCTGAATATCCCATCTCATAGTACTGAAATGCAGAGACATACACATAATACGCAAGCATGTAAGTGCTTGAACCCGGGCCTCCATGCGTCAAAAGCTGAACTGGCGTAAACACGCGAAATGAAAATATGATTTGCGTAACAAGTATGAAAAACGTCGTCGGCGCTATCATCGGAACTGTTATGTGGATAAATCTCTGGAATTCTCCGCAGCCGTCAACGGTGCATGCGTCATATAGCTCTTCAGGCACATTTTGGAGCCCAGCCATATACAATACGAAAATATATCCGAGATTAGTCCATACGGCCATTGCAATCAGCACCCACAGCGCCCACTTAGTATCTCCAAGGAAAAATGGCACGCCCTTGATTCCCATACCGCTGAGCAGGCTGGGAATCAATCCCTTTTGCGAGAGCATCATCTGCCAGACATACGCCGCTACAACAGTGCTTATAATGTTTGTTGAATACAGAAGCAGGCGTATGACAGATTTCCCCTTGCAAAATCTTTCAACTATGCAGGCGAACGCCAGCGCCAGCGCCATTGCTGACGGGACGGTGGCGAGAGCGTAGATAAGGTTGTTCCTTACAGACGCGAGGAACCAGTTGTCGGTCCACATGCGCATATAATTATCTAAGCCCGTGAAGCTTATTTGCGAAAGCGGCGAGACATAATCCCATGAGCTGAAGCTAATCACAAGCGAGAATGCAACTGGCGCCAGAGTAAACAGAATAACCCCCATAAGATTAGGCAGTATGAAGGTATACGCTATAAGCTGCCTCTTTATATCGCTCCACTTTATTGCTTTATGCACCAGCCTTCACCCCATTCCACTTCACCGTCATTTTTTGCTGGCGCGCAGTCAAACGCCGCCGATTGTTAATCAGTTTCATCCTAATATGCTGATTTGCAGCCAGATGCGCCCGAGTTGAAGCTTGACTCTCCGCTTTTAAGGCGCAAAATGCCGATATCAATCGCGCTTGCTGCAAGATCAAGCTTCAACACAGGCTGTTTCATTTGCAAATCATCATAGTCTGCGAAAAATCACGTTTAACGCAGGCGCCGTCTACGTACAGTTGAAGGAGGCTTAATCTCTACTCCTTAAGGGCTTTGCCGCCTTCTGACAATCCCTTTTCAAGCGCTTCGTCAATTGATTGAGAGCCAAGCATCGCAAGCTCTACCTGCTGGTTAAGCGCGGTCATCGCTATTGAAACTTCCACTCCCTGCAAGCTGCTGCTGAGCGGACGCGCGGAATTGTACACTTCTATAAAAGAATCCTTGTCCAAGATGTTTTCATATCCGGATACCAGCAGATCTGACACCATCTCAGCCGTGTATCCGACATATGACGGTACGCGGCCATACTTGATGAAACCGTCAAAGCCCTCTTTGTAGAACCATTTGACAAATTCCCAGCTTTCTTCGACATGCGCGGTTCTGGGCGAAATCATTATAGGATCTTCCAAAGAGCTCACGGCGTATTCCTTTTCGGGATATTTCAACGACAAAGGAGGAAGGGCGAACCCTGTTTTAAATTCATGCGGATAAGCCTCCAGGTTTTTGATGTCGCGCAGCAAATACGTTCCGGAGTATACCATTGCGGCTTTTTCAGTCAATATCATCTGAGCGGGGTCATAGTTTTCAGCCGCGCATTCGGCATAGCTGGGCGTTGACTTGTCTATATCCTGCATCTGCGCGAATATTTCAGCAGACTCCTTCAAGCGCGGATCCAAGATCATTTCTGAGACGTCGTTTGAGAACATCTCAAATTGCGACAGGAATCCAGCGCTTGGCTGCAGCCACATGTTCCCCCAATTGTACGTAAAGAACGCGCCATAGCTGCGCGATGCTCCTTCGCCGCTAGAAAGGGCCTTTGACAAGTTCAGCAGATCATCGGTAGTCCAACTTGAATCAGGCATTTCTAGTCCAGCAGCCTCCAGCTTATCCATGTTGATGAAGTAAATGCAAGGGGATCTCGAAGTCGGAATGTTGTAGTACTTATCATTGAACATGTAAGTGGTCATGTCTTCTCCGATGTCTGCAATCAGATCTACTCCATCTCTTTCAATAAACGCCGTCAATTCCATAGCCAGCCCTTTTTCAGCCTTTTCCAGATATCCGCGCGTCGGCATGTAAACATCAATGCCCTCTCCGCTCATCAGCGCGGTATCCAGCTTTATATTGCTGGCATCATCCCAGCCGAGCTTCACATACTCAAAGGTGATGTTGGGATGGATTTTAGTATATGCTTCGATTACTTGCTGCGGACCCATCTCATAGGGAACCCCGCCCCACCAGTACATGGTGAAAGGCTCGGGTTCAGCGTCAAGCGCCTGGCTCTCAGATGCCTGGGCTTGCGGCGCCTGAGATTGCAAATCGGAGGATGCGCTCGCCGCCGGCGCGGGATCTTGGGCTGATGAGCACGCGACCAAAATAAGCATGGCGGCAAGCGCCAATGCCAGTATGCGAATTTCTCGTTTCATGGCTTCAACCTCTTTTCTATGCGTTGGATCTAAGATCCGATCCTGACTCCAGTATATAGTTACACAATGGTAAATGATATCCACATTTTTCGTTTTCTTTTGCACGATTCATAGGTTTTTTTCAAGGCATTGCACAATTTATCGTTGCATTGCACAAATAATGGATTGTGTTTCGAATAAAACTGTGATATATTTTTATATGACAAGTTCTGCGGAGGCGAGAAGAATGCCTAAACGCGGCGCTATGAAGTTGAAAAGCCGCTTTGCTTTTGTATTTTTGCTTGTTATCCTTGCTCCCGCAATGGCTGCCATGATGCTGTTCAGCCGCGTTGCAAACCGCCTGTTCATCCAAGGCTTCGACGACAATGCCATTCAAGCCTTAAGCCAGCAAGCAAGCATTTTGTCATCCGTCTTGCAGGATCTTGCCATCTATTCCAACATGCTGGCAGAAGATCAATTTGTGCAGGGGAGCCTCTCAAGGACACAATATGAAAATATAGACTATTATTATATAAAAGGGTCAATGGCCAAGCTGCTGGCCTATTTTCCATATCAACTCACAGACGCAAGCCTGACGCTCGTTTCAAAAAACGGCTTTCTATACTCAACTCATCCTCATTCCAGCTTGGATGCCAGCGACATTTTGCGAAGCGATTGGTATGAGACTGTTGAAAAGAGCCTTTCGCAGTACCATTGGTTTGCGGCGGAGCCGCCATTCAAGGTTTCCGGCGCGTCTCCCGCAGCCTATATCTGCCTTTCCAGGGCCGTCTTCAGCAATGTCACCGGAAGAGTCGCAGGCGCGCTTTTGATGGCTGCATCTCCTGAGCAGCTGCTCAGTTATATCGGAGCCGACGAGGATATGGAAGGTGCCATAGCTGTCTTTGATCCATACGGCAACCGAATGGCCTCATCCGGCGGAGGGTCTGACTGGCAATCCATGCTGATGCCCGTTATGTCCTCAGGAAGCGTTTCTTCCGCAATCCTTGATGGCGAGAGGCAGCGCTTGTATGCTATGCGCAGCCAGTTCCAAGGATGGCTTCTGGTGAGATCGCTTCCGGAATCGGCAGTGGGCGATTCGCTAAGGAGCATTCAAGCATGGCAGACTGTTTTCACTTTGCTCTGCGCGCTTGTATTCTGCCTGCTGGCTTTCCGTCTTCTGGAGGATTTCCTCTCGCCTATGCAGTCTTTGATACATGCGATGCATCAGATAGAAAAGGGAAACATGTCCGCTCCGCTAGATCTTCCGCCGCGTTCTTCTCCGGAATTTATAGAGTTGAGCAGGCATTTCTCCACGATGCTGAAGAACTTGGAAGCGCAGATCCATGAAAATGAAGAGAACCAGAGAAAAATCAGCTTGGAAGAACGGCAGAAGCTGGAATATAAATATAATATGCTTCAATCTCAAGTCAACCCTCACTTTCTCTTCAACACTTTAAATGACATCAAGTGGCTGTGCTTGCTGCACAAAAATCCCATCGGAGCGGATGCCATTTCGGTTCTTGGCCGCCTGCTCGAAGCGAGCATAGGCAAGCAGCCTGATCTAATCCCTCTGCGCGAGGAAGCTGAAAACTTGATGGCCTACATTTATTTGCTGCGCATACGATATGGCGACAGATTCAGTTTTGACATTGAGATTCCTTCATCTGTCTCTGATATGCTGATAATGAGGATGACCCTGCAGCCGCTGGTAGAGAATGCAGTGCGGCACGGCCTGCAGCCGCGCCGTGGAGGAGGGCTTGTTGAAGTGAGGGCTCATGCTGAGGACGGAGACTTGTATATCGCGGTTCGAGACGACGGAGTCGGCATGTCTCAAGAGCAAGCGGACAGCCTCTTTCATGCGCAGGATCCGGGGAGCCTGTCTCGCATAGGCTTGGTCGGAACGCACGAAAGGCTTCGCCACATGTTCGGGCGCGAATACGGCATCACAATTACAAGCGGCGTCAACAGCGGCGTACGCATCATTGTGCGCGTGCCATGCCAAACCGCAGCCGATTGAGCGCATGACTTATTTCTGATTGCAACCTCGGCACGAATATGTTTCAGACGGAAAGGATTCAGAAAAAATGCCATTGATAAGAGTTATGATAGTAGACGATGAGCTTCTGGTGCGCATTGGGTTGAAAAACGGCATTAATTGGGATGAGCTTGGATGCCAGGTGGTAGGGGAGGCTGCTGATGGGGATGAAGCTCTTGAACTCTACTCCAAATTGAAGCCTGATCTGGTTTTTCTGGATATAGGAATGCCGCGCATGGACGGAATAGCTTTTTTTGAGCGCGCAAAGGCTCAGGATCATCAAGCCCGCTTTGTCATGCTAAGCAGCCATTCCGATTTTGAATTAGTTAAACGGGCGCTCCAACTCGGCGCTCTAGATTACATTCACAAGCTAAGATTCACTGAAACAGACATTGCTCAGATCATTGAGCGGCTTCCCCCCAGCGCATCAGCCTCCAACCTTATGCAAGAACTGTGCCCTCCGCTTGAACTAGGCGCCGTTCTCAGAAATGACGATCCATATTTGGGCAGATGCTCTGCGTTCTTTATTGAAGAGGCTTCCTGCGAGTGGGCGGAGTACGAACGCATTGTTCAAAATGTTCTGGGTGAAGTGCTTCGCGACATATGTCCAGTCTACGCGCTGATTGAAGAGCATGGCTGCCTGGCTCTCATAGCAGACGCCCCCAGCTGGATGAACGAAGCAAAGGTCATTGAGATTTCGAGCAGGCTGGAAGAATCTCTTCGTACATGCGGAAACGGCCATTTTCTCGTCTCATGCAGCGGGATCTGCATATCTGCGTCAGAGGCGATATCAGAGATGCGCCGGCATATGGCTCTAAACCATTATGTCAGGGCGGCGCTTCGCCGCATCGACGCAGGCTATGCCAAACCGCTCACTCTTCATTCAATCTCCAGGGATCTGGGACTCAACGAAAGCTACTTTGCATTTCTCTTCAAGAAAGAAATAGGCGTAAGCTTTACCACATATCTGAATAGATACCGCATCAACCGGGCGAAAGAGCTGCTTAGGTACGGCTGGAGCATCAAGGATGCCGCATATTCCGTAGGTTTTGAAAACATACCTTATTTTCATCGCGTATACAAGCACTTTACTGGAGAAACGCCTTTTAGAGATAAAAGCTTGAAAGAAGATGAGTTTCATTGATGGATCAGTAAATGCAAAGTTTATTCTCCATCGCCAGCCTGCTCCAAATTTCCAACGAAATTATAGAGCGTTATATCCCTCGGCTTTACCGTATTTGCGCTGGCCGTGATGTGGTTATCAGCTCCGTTGCCGCTTTTCGATCTAACTCCGGAACGTCACCCTGCTTTTCCATCAGCGCGATGAACCTGTCAATATCGTTTCCGGCCGCCCTTTAGCGGTTATCTGATTATAGACCCATTTCTCGGATAGTCTTGCGCGCCGCATGTTGCAGCAACGTCTAGCGGACATTCCTATTGCCGCTTCCGTGCAGTTCTGCTCACGACATATTTCTTCCCTGCGCTTATCTTTTCGGCAGAGCTTTCCGCGGGATATGCTACCGATTTCCCAGCCGCTGCCTTGCTTGTATTCATACAAATCCCTCCTTTCGCTCAGTACAATAAAAGACGCAGGGAGTTTTTACATTCTCGGCGTTTTCCCTTGGCTAATATTTTTTCGCTCCTATATTTCGCGGTCGTATTCCTCCTCGTGTGCTTGGGGTCGGATGGCCCCCTGTTCCAGCGTCTTCCGCAAGCTTAGGGAGAGGAAAACATCCCTACGGCATCTGTTGCATTTAATATCAATTTATAAGCCTGCTAAAGACGATGGGGCTGCTGGTTATAACGAACGCGATGATATACCGCGTCACCGATAACTGGCGCAAGTGAAAAACGGACACACATCATACTGGATGAATTTCACGTCGTTTTCGAGAACGAATTCACTAGGACATTTTCAATTCGGCGTGGCGGCGGTTCCGCAAGCGCAATGGCTGGCATTACGCAGAACGTGGAGTACCTGCTGGATTCGGTGTTGGTCAGCATCATGCTTTCAAACTCGGAGTTTATAGTCATGTACAGCCAGGCGGCCTCCTACCGTGGCAAGCTGGCAATTACAGGGGCAGGCGGAGCGCGTTAGCGTCCCGCCTGTTTCATCCGTTAGGATGCAGGTTTATGAAAAAAAGAATCCTGGTTATGTTAGCGTCGATACTGGCCGTCCTCATGGTGTTCTCCGGCTTTCAGCTTTTGCGCTGCTTCGCCGCAGAGCGGGACATCCGCGCAGGAATGGACAGTATACGACCAATACGGGGCGCTGTTTGAGCAAAACCCCGATATGATTGGCTGGATTTCCATTGAGGGCACTGCGCTCAACTATCCCGTCATGCACACCCCCGGCCCGGCAACCCCCGAATTCTACCTGCGGCGCAATTTTGAAAAGCAATACAGCGACACAGGCACACCCTACGCCGCCGAGGGCTGTTCCATCAGCCCCCAGGTCGACAACATTACCATTTCCGGCCACCACATGAAAAGCAGCAAGTTGTTCGGCGCGCTGCGCGGGGTTCGGGGAGTATGAGGTATTTGCCGTTTTCAAGGTGGTCGACTTCCTTTACCACGCCTTTATCTATACCGCAGAGTTTGACGAGTATGTGCGCCGGTGCAAGGTGTTTTCGTTCTATGACACCGGCATTGCAGCGACCTATGGTGATAACCTGATTGCCCTCTCCACCTGTGAGTATTCGCAGGATGATGGGCGATTTGCGGTAGTGGCGAGGAAAATCCGGGAAGGCAGTGCGTAACGGCAGGGAAAATGAAAGGGCGAGAGCAGGTGAATGCCGCCGTTGCGGCAGAGACGCCCTCCTGAGGGATACGGTAAAGGACATCAAGGTGTTCGGACGCGCCGCCGATGTGTCCCACCCACATAGCGCCGACAAGGTTTCGGGCGGTGTGCGTGATACGGCAGAACGGGCGGGAACCGCTTTGCGGAAAAACCCTGTTAAAAAGTTTCTGAAAATATCGACAAGGCAAGGCAAAACGCGCAAGAGGCCAGGCGGCAGATCGGCAATATCAGGAACGCCGTTAAGCGGCCTGGCGATGACGCGCCCTGCAGGGAAATGGTGAAGCGGGGAAAGCGCAGCCTTATTGAAAACGAACCCGGCTTAAGGGATGATCTTCTAGATTAGCCTGAAGTCGAAGCCAAAATAAGCGGCATGAAATATGTCGGATATGTATATACATATGCAGATGATCTGAAATGAAAAGGGCGCAAACTCAGCATGATAAAGTGCAATATGCTCTGCTAAGACGCGCGTGTCGACAATGCATGCACTTTTATTGCATCATTGGAGATTGCAGATGAAAATGCGGCGGCGGCGCATCAGCAGGAGGAGACGGTTTATTGAAGAAAATGGGTTCAGGGTTCAGAAACACGGCGGATTCTGAACGGCGCACCAGTTTTCGACGGGCTGGGAACACGCAATTAACAGCAACAAAATCCAAAATTAAAATTTGTCAATTAGCTATTTGGAGAAATAAACCAAGATTTCCTTGATTTTAATTTTACTCAAATGGATTCGAATATAAATAATATTTATTAATAATCACGACAAACAATTGTCTATCTTATACATTACTGTGTTTGAGATAAATTGTTTTTCAATGTAAATTATACTATAAAAAATCTTATTTTAGCGGCTTTTCTCCAGTTGCGGAGCCGGCGCCTGGAGGCGGCTCCGCTCGCAGGACTGCTTGTCCCCGGACGCTTCCCCGCCTTTCCGGGGTCTGCAATGTTGCCGGTGTTCTTGCTTTCCTCCGCAAGCTTCCTCAGAGAGCCAAACCGGGCTTCTTGCTTTCGGCGAAAGCCGGCCCCAGGGCATCGACTGTTTTGTCGAAGTTGCCAGCTTAGCCTCCAGCGCTAGGCTTGCACTGAAGGCCGAGCGCAGATTCCCTTCGCTGTCGCGGCGCCTAGAAGAATTTGAACGCATTTTCCGCATGCGCTTTGATTTTTCTCGTCCTTCATGCCCTTCAGCCTCAGGCGAGCGCCTGCGGGCGCTGCCCGCAGCTTCTCCGGAACGGCGGACTGTTTCGCAGCCCATAATCTTCCCCTATGCCGCTTATGAAAATTTCTTTCTCCTCTACAGCGGCGGCCGGCCATTCCCCCTTTGAGGAAAGGCGCAATACAGGCACAGCAGTCCTAAACAATAGAACGGTCTTGATATTATGGGTTGGATCCTTCCGCAGATCCTCGATCTCCCCAATCTTTTCCAAAAGCATTGGGAGCTGCGTGCCGAGAAGGGGCTTCAGATCCCCGCCATAGTGGGAGTCCTCCAAGGATTCGCACGAAGTCCCGGTTTGCCGGGCTTTTTTCCGCAACTGGAGCCTTTCCCGGCATTTCTGGCTCCTCCCGCCCCTCCAGCAGGCGCTCCATTTCCGCAGCGCCCGCTTGCAGGCGCATTGAACCAGGGCTTCAGCTCCGGACGGCCGTCCCCGCCCGAGCTTCCATGGAGACAGGCTTGATCTCGGCGTCTACGGCTTCTTGATCAAAGCTTTTCGCAGAAAAAAAGCGGCCTACCCGCCATCGCCGTTCAAGCGCATGATGGTGGATTCTTCAAGCTTTGAGTGCGTCAATTTCGCATCACGATGGATTTTCCGTCGAGCGCAGTCATATATTCAATGCAGGCCGATTTAGGACAAGCAGCTGCGTTCTAAAGCTGCTCAAAGAAGATGCGGACTACAGCGAGCTTGCAAAGGAATGGGGCGCTATATTTGATGGGGTTATTTGGTACGGCAAACTGCGAGAAAAGTTGGGGGATGAGAAAAATGGAAAAATCGACTGTGTTTACGGCTCTGTTCCCCCGTCCTTATTCTTACACCTATACCCGGAGGGTGAAATACCGTATTGCTTTTTGAACTGGCGCATAAAGTGTTCGGCGCTGGCGTAGCCGGATGTTTCGCCAATGTGGGCTACTGTTAAATCGGTTGTTTCGAGCAGTTTTTTTGCGGTTTCTAAGCGGACTTCGCGAACAATATCTACGAAGTTTCTGCCCGTATTTTTTCTGATAAATTCTGATAAATATTGCTCTGAGAAATAAAATTTCTTTGCCAAATCCCGTAGAGTAATCACACGGTAATTGGAATGGACATACGCGAGTATCGCCTCTATTTTTCTCAGACGGCCGCTCTTTGCCACGAGGATGTCCATCTCGTCCTTGTAGTGCCGCGCTAACAGCGAGAACACAATGCTCAAAAGATTATTCATAACCTTGGAATAGGCCGCTTCCTTGTTATAATGCTCTAAATATATCGCGGAAAAAAGTTTGCGAAGCTGCTCGTCATTTTCACTGCGGAACAGCACATAATCAGCATAGTCGCCGATATACATCGTGTTGAGGAAAAACTTGGACAGCGTATCATTCTCTGAGAACAGGGGTGAAAACGAGGTTTGAAACGAGCTTTTTCGCAATTTTGTGTTCAGGGAAATACTGTCGTCGCAGATAAAAGTGCGATGGCACACGCCAGGGGGAATGATACATACATAACCCGTGCACATCTCCACGATCTGGTCGGAAATGTAGAGACTATAGCGCCCCCGATAGACGTATATAATCTCGTAAAAGTTGTGGACAAAATCCCACTCCGGCATATATCGCGGATGCTTGTGGATACATATATCTTTGTCAATGCTATCCCAAACCCATTGCTCGTCGGCAAAATTCAAATTCAAACGTTCCCGAATTTCGGGAATGACATATTTATGGCTTCTCAGAGCATCAATGTCCAAATCGGACAGAAATTGCCGAAACTGCTCGGGATTGTTTTTTGCAATGTGGTATCGACGATAAAACGCCTCCTCCTCGGTGAGTTCCATAAAATGACGCAGCAAATCCTCATCACTCAAAACAATCCCTCCCTGTATTTTATTTAATTTCGCTATTCAAACTATTCCAGTCCGAAATGCTCGGTAAATTTCATGTATATCTGCTCCCATCGCTCAGATTGCTCAGGATAATAACAGCACTGAGAAAAGCTGCGGTCGATTAGTTCCCGCCCCTCCGCGATATTTTTAATTTCTCCAAAAGCCAGCAACTGCGCTAAAATATTCCCAAGTGAAGAAGCCTCCCACGGGCCGGCGACAACGAGACGCGAACAGGCGTCCGCCGTCATGCCGCAAATAAGCGCGTCCTTTGAGCCGCCCCCGATAATACTGATTTCGGGGAATTTTCGCCCTGTTAGGGTTTCCAACTTATCAAGCGCCCAACGGTACTTCAGCGCTAAACTCTCGCAGATACAGCGGGCGAACTGCCCTGCAGTTTCAGGCAAAGCGTGGTTGCGAGCAAAACACGTCTCCCGAATTTTGCGCCGTACATCGCCGGGGGAAAAGAAACGCACATCGTCAACATCAATCAGAAACGCGAACTCAGAACTCTCCCGTGCTAGGGCTTCGAGTTGGACAAAATTGTAATCTTGCCCGTCCGCCTGCAAATCCGCTCTTAGTTCCTGTAACAGCCACGAGCCCATTACATTGAGCAACAGTCTGTGATGTCCTGGAAAACTGCCCTCGTTAGCGATATTATGCCGAAAGCCGTAGTCGTTAATTATCGGATTCTTAACTTCACAGCCCACAAGCGACCATGTTCCACTGCTAATAATCGCCCTATCGCCGTCATTAGGGAGCGCCAGAAAGGCAGAAGCGGTATCGTGCTCGCAGACGGAAACAAAATTAAATCCCCCGATGCCCAAGTGCCCGCGAAAATCGCGTGAAGCTTTGCCCGAAATGGTTCCGGGGTCGATGAGTGTGCCGAACAGGCGGCGAGGAAGGTGAAAAGTATCTAAAATTGTATCCGACCAATCTTCAGTGTCAAAGCGGTACATCTGGCTCACGGAACTGACCGTTCGTTCAGCCAGCGTTTCACCCGTTATATAGTAAGCGATTAAATCGGGTAGGAACAGCAAGCGGTGCGCCGCATCAATCACTGCGTCTTTGCGTTCCTCCCGCATAGCGGCAAGTTGCATCAGCGTGTTGAACGGCGCGATTTGATTACCGCTCTCCCCATAAAGTTCGCGCCGTGTCATTTTCTGATAAATAGCCTCAGCGCAGCGGGCAGTCCGCTTGTCCCGATAACAGCGCATTGGAGCGAGAAGCTCTCCCGATTTGTCTATGAAAGAAAAGTCGTTACTGAAGCTGTCAACGCCGAACGAACGCGAAACACCCTCCCGATTAGCCTTTTGAAGACCTATCGTGAGGTTTTGCCATATGCGCAAAAAATCCCAATAAATTCCGCTGCCCAAGGCAACGGCTGTATTATAGAAACGGTGAACCTCACTTAAGGCTAGAAGCGAACCGTTGTAAACCCCACGAAACAGTTTTCCACCACTTGCGCCGAGGTCAAAGGCGAGATAATCCATAGCGTCTCTTCCTAAATAAGATTTTTGGTGATAGTGCAGAACGCGTCGCACTCGATACGCTCAAGCATACTGTACACCATATAAATATCCGGGCCTGTCACCACCACGCCGTGAAGAGGCAAAATTACGCCTATTGGTTTACGCTCGGCAAGTTCTCGGCGCTCGTTAAAATATTTGGAAACATTTTCTGCGAGTTCCGGCGTGAACGCTTTGGTATACGAAATACAGCCGACCTCACCGCGCCCCATTGTGGCTTCCGTCACATTAGGGATATTTTTTGCCTGAGCAACAAACGGCATACAGTAGAATGGGTGAGCGTGGATGACTGCGCCGATGTTTTTAAAGTCCCGCAGTAAATTGATATGCATATCGCCTTCACGGGATAGTTTTCCCGTTCCCTCCAATATATTCTGTTCATAGTCAATCAGTAAGAAATCGTCCGGCTCTATCCTGCAGTGCTTGCGCTCGGACATCAGTGAAGGAGTGATTAAAATGCGATTGTCTTCCACGCGCACGGCGAAGTTTCCACCTGCGGCGTTTGTCAATCTGCGCTCCCACATATTTTTCGCCACGGCGCACATCTCTCGACGTATTTCTATATAAGATAGATTGCTCATAATCTTCTCCTCTACTCAATATAATTTGGGTCTTTAAACTCTAGATGGAACTGCACTGAGTCCATTGATGCAAGCGCTCATTTTACAAGGCTCTTACATGTTCATTCTTGCTTTTTGCACAGCTAAGTTTAAAGATCCTATAATTTTATATTATCAGCATGATTTAAATTATTTGTTCCACTAGGCTGTCATCAAGCAGACGGGCGGCAAGCTCTCGATCAAAGCCCACTGACAAGGGAGACGCTGCCTTGGCTGAGGACACCGCTGTGGCATACTTGAGCATCTCAATATGGGACATACCCTTTTCATAGCCGTATAAAATTGCGGCCAAAAGGCTGTCTCCGCACCCTGCTGTATTGTGCACGGCAACATTGGGCGGAGTCGCCTTGTAATAATCCTTGCCGAAACGCGCAACGATACCTCGCTTGCCGAGTGAAACGACAATCGCTTCAATACCAAAAGCGTCGAGCGTCCCAATCCCCCGCAGTACATCGCTGTCACTTTCAAGGGAAAAACCGCAGAGCGCCTCAAGCTCGTCTTGATTGGGCTTGATTAGAAAAGGAGAGCACTCTAAACCCTTTCGCAAGGTGTCACCGCTAGAGTCTAAAAACACTTTTGGCCTTTTTGTACGTAGATGCTCAACGATACGATTATAGAGAAAAGGATCGGGGCTGTTGGACGCGTCCCCGGAGAGCACTAAAAATTCCTCTTCCAGCGTGTGCTCGCTCAAGGCGGAACACAAGTCCGCAAAATCTGTTTCGTCTAGCATTTCCCCTTTTTCAGCAAGCGTGGTGCAGGTGTGGTCGTCTTCAATAATAATATCATTGGTTCTGCTCTCCCCGTCCTCACGAAACACAAAACGGACGCAAATATTCTGTTCCTCCAATATTCGCAGAATTCTGCGCCCCGTGTCTCCGCGAGCCAGACCGAACGCCCTATTGGCAACGCCCATCTGGCTAAGGTTCATAGACACATGCGTACCCTTGCCGCCGAGCGTGTATGTATGGTGCTGAATGCGGTTGGTGACGGCCTTTTCCAGCTTGTTAAGATAGAGAATTCTATCAATTGCGGGATTTAATGTAAAAGTATTAATCATTTGAAGCCTCCAAATTATAAACAATTAAATAGGTAAATGGAATTAAGTAGATAAAACGGAACCAAACGGATTTTGTTTGCAAGCTTAGTATATCACACAATTTATTAGGGCGCAAGAGAAAATTTTAATTATTTTCAATTTAAAAATATGCGAAATATCTAAAACAATCCTTATTTATCAATGTTAATATATGAAAATAACCATAGTATATTAAAATAAATCAGTAGAATTGGTTAAAAAACATCATTGCAATTATACGGAACGCAAATTATAATTTATGTTATAAAGTATACACAAACGGAATCAAACAGAAATATAATTGTTTTGATATACTTTTTTATTATTTTTAGATTGCTTCTATGAATTGAACACATGGCAATTATTTCTGAAAAGACAAGGAAGGTGAATTATGAAACTCGGCTTTTTTACAGCAAACTTTACCGAAAAGCCGTTGGAGGAGGTGGCCAGACTGGCGGCCGAACATGGCTACGAAACATTGGAAATCCCTGCATATGAGGGCAATGGCCAGTTGGAAACGGCGGACGTACTGAAGGGAAACTTCGCGAAAAAAATCAGAACGATGGTATCGTCGTACGGCTTGGACATCTGCGCTCTCAGCAACCATTCGGATTCTTTTTTGATTATGGGACCGACAGGAAAGGATACGGATTTCATTTTTAAAGGGAGCGCGGAGGAGAAAATCAAACATGGTACGGAAAGTCTAATCCGCACGGCTCAGGCGGCTAACGCACTTAATGTACCCGTGATAGTGGGCTATCCCGGCGTTGAAAACTGGGGACGCTTCTTTTTCTTTCCGTATGGGCAGGGTTGGAGTGAGTATGAAGAACAGTTCGTTGATCGCTTCACCCCTATTTTGAACAAATTCAAGGAGTATGGCGTAAAATTCGCTATAGAAATTCATCCAAACAGTTTTGTTTATGATACACTCACTGCCGAGCGAGCGCTGGAATTGGTCGATTATCATCCTTGCCTGGGATATAATCTTGACCCCGCTAATGTGCTGTATTTGAGTTTAAGCGCGGAGTTGCTTGTTGACCGCTTGAAAGACCGCATCTTCCATGTTCACGCTAAGGATGCGGAGCTCGTAGAGCAGAATTTGCCCTTGGGCGGCACTATGATGCAGGGTGATATGCGCCGCTTGGATCGCTCATTCCGTTTCCGTATACCGGGCTGGGGAGATGTGCGTTGGAAAAAGCTCATAACCGAGTTGTCCATGGTAGGATACAACGGTGTGCTCAGCTACGAGCACGAGGATGTCACAATGAGCCGTTTGGACGGCATTAAAAAGACATCGGCTTTTCTTAAACCGCTCTTGATTGAAAATCCCTATGAAGGGAGGCAGGACAAACTTTTTACAAATACTTAAGTTATGAATATGCGAACAAGAGGAGGAGAACTTGCAATGAGCCATCGGGATACACTGCTAAACCCCATTCAAATCGGCACACATACCGCGCAGAACCGCTTTTTTATACAAGCGATGGAATGTAACGATGAGGATGCGTCGGGTAATCCCTCTGCCGACACCACCGAGCGTTACTGTAACTTGGCAAAAGGAGAGGCGGGTCTCATCTCGCTGGAGGCTATATCCATCACGCGAGAGAGCCGTTCACGCGACAATCAGTTGGTGATTAGGGAAGCTAACCGCGAACCGCTGCGCGATTTTGTGAAAAAAGTAAAACAAGCAAATCCAAAATCACTGTTTATATTTCAACTAACACACTCAGGGGAATTGTCCAACCCAAATTTTTCTCGCCGCGTCTGTGTGAAGCCTCTGCCGGGATTCGGCGGTGACATTCTCACTAAGGACGAAGTGGACAAGATTATGGATGAATTTGTACTTGCCGCGAAAATATCCCATGACGTCGGAGCAGACGGCATTGATATGAAACTTTGTCACGGATATTTCGGCTCGCAGATGCTAAGACCCTATAACGACCGCAAATGGAAATACGGCGGTTCATGGAAAAACCGCAGCCGCTTCGCGTTTGAATTGTATGAGCGTATTCTTAACGCGGTTAATGACAAAAACTTTCTTATCGGCTCTAAAGTTTCTGCGTGGGAGGGTTTCCCCGGCGGATTTGGCACAGATGGTCCCGACTCGCCGATCATGGATCTCACGGAGCCCCTAGCGCTTATTAAAGGCTTGGAGGAGCGTGGCGCACAGTTCTTTATCCAATCGGGCGGCAGTCCGTCAATCACTGTCAGTATAACGCAGTGCGATAAACACGTACCGTATTTCGCCTATCTGCATCAGTATTGGGCAAAGGAATTCCGACGTGTGCTGAAACCTGAAACCGTGGTCATCGGCTCTAACTTTTCGCTGTTCCGCAATGGGAAAAATCATCTGTGCGCAGTCGAACCGGAGAAAAGTTCTCTGCTTGCCTACGGGGCGCAGTGCATAGAACGCGGCGTTATGGATATGGTAGGGCTTGGACGTCAGTCGTTCGCAGATCCATTTCTGCCGCTTAAACTGCGAGAAAATAAGGAAAGCGAAATTAAGTATTGCACAGTATGCGATAACTGCCTTGAGTTGCTTATACGCCAAACCCCTGTCGGTTGCTGTACTTTTAACAAAAAGTACACGGACATTCTTGTCAATGAGCGCAAGATTAACGGTCCGCTGAAAGTTGCACATACTTGATTTTAATGTAAGATGTATGATTTAGACGATGAAAACAATCTTTATAATTCGTCTATATAGGAGACAAGAGCCAAGGAATATGGTGGTAGTCGCAATGTGAGGTGAGGACGTGATTAGATTGAATTTTTGCCGTTCCCTAGCCCGCATAAACACTGGCTTTGTGGGTACATGTCAAATGCAAATGCCATAAATCAACCCTATTTGCTACTATCACCAGAAATATTGATATGATAAGATTTTTCGGTAGAGGTTGTACCTTCCTCGCCTCAAGACCGATCCGATGCGGACACATACGGCTGCACTGATATATTTTGCTGGATTGTTTTATGCGACCGCGCAGGACGAAAAATTTGGGGATATGCAAATGATATTCTCATTGAGTTTAGAGACTGTCTTTTTACTTCTTAGGGCTACTGAATGTTTGTTATGATAAGCTGCATAGCAATTGGGATCTCCCTGCCCTGAATGTACTCATGTCTTTAACAGTTCGCCCATTCGCTTGCTCTACACCTACACTAATATCATCCCCTCTGAAGATTCTACAAGAGTATGTCTTTAGAAGAGTTTTTGGGGTTTATTTAACGAATGCCCAAATCTAGGGATTGTTAAAATTGTTTCTGAGAAATGTAAAGAGACTGATCCCTTTTAGTTAAAACAGATTTTTCGAAACATTCATTCGCTAGAACCTATAATGCGGCGAGAATTCCTATGGCTAAAAATCTGGCTGGCGACAAGGAAATAAGCAACGGCAGGGAGCTGATTAAAATAATTCTCGCATATTTTCCTGAATTATTTGTAAGGATTGAGGAGCTGGAAAAGCTGAGGAACCGAGCGCCCCGACGATCAACAGAATCTTGAAAAGCCTAGATCACGGCGACATCCAGCGGATTGTAGGCATGTCCATGAGCCTGCTGGTGAAATTCAAGGAAAACAGGAATGAACCTTTTCAGGGAAAGTACGTTTTCTGCATATTGGACGCGACTGCAGCAATGTCGTCTAATGTCGAATATACATGCGGACGCCTCACAAAAACGCATAGGGACGACGAAGGAAAGGCGACAAGCGTCGATTTCTACAATAGCACGCTGGAATTCAAGGTTCATTTGGGTGACGGGATAGTTTCAAGCCTCTTGACAGAATTCATAGAAAACAGCGCGGATATTGAGCAAGACGGCAATAATGTTGCTCCAAAAAGCGGCGAAGTTGCTCCAATCAACGGCGATGTCGATGCAAACAGAAGGGATGTTGAGGGCAGGGGCACCAATGAAGGGCGAAGCAAGCTAAAGTGCGAACTCACGGCATTCTCCAGTTTAGCGCCGAAAATAAGGGATCTGCTGGGAGGCATGCCGCTGATCACCGCAATGGACGGCTTGTACGAGTGCCAAGAAATATAGACAACATATTTGTTTATATTACTTCGTTGAAGAACGAGGACTGAAAACGCCCCGGCGCTCGCCAGCCTTGGCAGGAGAAGATGGCTTATTGAGGAAAACGGCCTCAGAACGCAGAAACATTGAGGATTCTGCATGGCGCACCAATTTTCGAAGGATTATAATTGCCAGAAAATACACTATTTATTTATCGCGCATTCTATCTCCAGTTGCTCGAAAAGGGATCAGAGGCGTTCAGAAGCGGCAATGCGACGCACAGCCAAATCCGGCGATCGATTTTGACCGGCCTTTCGAAGGATTTTACATAGTAAGACATACAATGCATAATAAGCTGTGATAAGAGATATAAGTTCATATGCAGGGTTCCCCGCCAAAGAGCGGGTTATGAAAAGGATGAAGGCCTTCAATCTAGCATCATGAAAATCAGTTCAGCGACACACATTCCGAGTCCCTTTGACGCACCTTTGCAATTTCATACCAAATGTTTAAATTTTTTGTTAATTGCCTCTGATTTGAACCTATTACTAACAAGTAGATAAAAAAACCGAAAAAGGATAAAACCAGGAGGAGCAAAAAATGAAAGAATTATTGCATACTATACTGGCGGCAATTGTGGCAGTTACAATGCTCACCGCTTGCAGTTCAAGCGCACCCAACGCCGCTCCCGCAGCCGAAACACCCGTAGCACCTGCAGCCGAAACGCCCGCTGCATCGCAGCCTATCGCCATTATTATCCCCTCTGCCGATCACGGCTGGATGGCCGGCGTTGCATATTTCGCCCAACAGAAAGTAAAAGAACTCGGATTGTCCGAGGGTACCGGATATAAACTGCTTACATCGGCCAATGTCAACGAACAAGCCAACCAGATTGACGAAGTTCTGGGAACGGGTGTAAGCGCGGTTGTCTTGCTTCCGCATAATGATGAAGTAACCGTCGCTGCCAATAAAATTACCGACCAGGGTATCCCACTCATTGTGTTTGACCGTAAAGTTCCGAACTACAACGCATATGTAGCGGGTGACAACAAGGGCATCGGCACTGAGACCGCTAAATATCTCGGCGAAAAATTAAACGGCGAGGGGACTATCGCAGTTATGAACACCCCAAGCGTAGGTTCTGTCAGCACCGAGCGCGTTGATGGTTTCAAGGAAGTTATGACCGCGCAATATCCTAACATAAAACTGATTGATGTCACCTCCGCAGGGTTTACACAGGAGGACGGACTGAAAATGGCGACGGACATGTTGGTTGCCAACGAGCAGCTTGACGCGGTGTTCTCCATTGACGACGAGCCTTCTCTCGGTATACTTCAAGCTATCCATGATGCGGGACGCACCGATATAAAGTATATTACGGGCGGTGGCGGCGCTCAGCCGTGGTTTACAAAGATACAGAGCGAAACCGGAATTTCACTTTTGACCGCAACGTACAGCCCTGCCATGATTGGTGACGCTGTCCAAGTAGCCAACGACATAGTTTCGGGCAAGAACCCTGAATCTGAAACAATCATCACGCCCACAATCGTGACGAAGGACAATGTAGGAAGTTTTCTGGATGCGGGTTCTCCGTATTGATTTAACCTAGTCGAGTAGGCGGAAGCCTCACAGTGTCCGCCTACTCGGCTAAGGATTTAAACTTGATATGCTTGCGCGTATTTATATAATCACGCGCAGGCATATCCCTCCTAGGGGGAATGAAATTGAGCGGATTCGTTGTTGAAATGCTTGGAATCGAAAAATCTTTTAATCATAATAAGGTTCTCCACAGTGTAGACTTTTACCTGCGAGGGGGCAGTATCCACGCCTTGCTCGGAGAAAACGGTACGGGAAAGACGACATTAATGAACATATTGGGCGGTGTGCTCAAAAGTGACGCAGGTGAAATTCGCGTTGATAGCGCACCGATCATAATGCATGATACGAGTGTATCGGAAAACAATGGAATCGCTTTTATTCATCAAGAACTCACGTTGATTAATGATTTAGCTGTTTATGAAAACCTGTTTCTTGGAAAAGAACTTAAAAAGAACGGAATTTTGAATAAAAGCGAGATGGTTAAGCAATCCCGTGATATTCTTGAACATATGGGCATCGACCTTAACCCCACAGATATGGTCAGCGAATTGAACGTGTCCTACAAGCAGGTTGTGGAAATCGCGCGGGCGTTGTTGCGTAACGCCAGAGTTATTATTATGGACGAACCCACTGCGTCCTTGACGGATATAGAGATTGACAATGTATTTTCTATTATGCGTTCGCTTAAGGGAAAGGGCGTCAGTTTTGTATTTATCTCCCACAAGCTTCGTGAGATAATGCTTATCGCCGACAGCTATACCGTAATGCGCGACGGGCGCGTTGTCGCTGACGGCGCGGTTGACGGGAACGTGTCGGAGGAGTCCTTGGCCCGCTATATGGTTGGCAAGGAGATAAAATATGACGACGTATATTCTCCGCGCCCTTTGGGCGATACAATCATTGAGGTCAAGGGCCTGTCTCGAAATCGCGAGTATAGAGATATAAATTTCTCTGTCAGCAAAGGCGAGATTGTGGGGTTTACGGGACTGCTCGGCGACGGACGCAGTGAAATTTTCGCCACGGTTTATGGCTGCAATAAGCCTGAGCGCGGCGTTGTGCTGGTAAAAGGCAAGCTAACGCGTATCCGTTCCACCAGTGCGGCCAGAAATAACGGCATCTCCTTTGTTCCTCGAGACCGCAAGGAAAACGGCATCGTTAAGGATTTGTCCGTTGCGAGCAATATGTCATTATCTATCATAGACCGGCTAAAGGGCATACTGTTTATCAGTCATAAGAAAGAATCGCAATCCAATCAAGTCTATGTGGACAGTTTGCATATCCGCGTGAGCGATATTAATGTCCTGATTACCAGCCTATCGGGCGGCAATCAGCAAAAGGTAGTATTGGCAAAGGCGTTGGGACCAAAGCCCGAATTGATAATTCTGGATAATCCGACGCAGGGTGTGGATGTCGGCGCTAAGCTGGAGATTTATAATATTATTATAGAATTGGCGAAACAGGGTGTCAGCTTTGTAATCCTAAGCAGCGAGGCGCAGGAGATTTTGATGCTCTGTGATCGCATATATGTTATGTACCATGGTGAAATCCGTAGGGAATTGAGCAGAGCTGAGGCTAGCGAGGAAAATATTATGATTCTTGCTACCGGCGGGTCAGTGGAAAATTGGGGGCGAGCGTTATAATGAATAAGGTCAAGAAATTTATAGGAGGAAACAGCGCTTTATTCGCTTTTGCCGTTCTGTTTATTCTTGCTGTCGTGCTCAAAGGCTCAACATTTCTGCAATTGAACAATATCGTCAATATACTCCGCAACAACTCCATTATCGGTATTGCCGCGCTGGGTATGACGCTGATTATTATCACGGGCGGCATTGACCTATCGGTCGGCTCGCAATTGGTCATTACAGGGTTAGTTGTTATTACCACGATTAACGCGACGGGGAGTATTGCCCTCGGCGTAATCGCGGGCGTAGTCACGGGCGCGATTTTGGGCGGACTTACGGGCTTGCTTGTGTCTAAATGCAAGATACCGGCATTTATCGTGACGTTGGGCACAATGACGATTTACCGCTCAATGTCGCAGTACCTGCTGAACGGCGGCGGCGTTATGATAAAAGGTCCGCGAGCAGACGCATATATAACCATTTCCAATGCAAATTTGTTTCCCAGATTTCCTTTGCCAATATTTTATTGGATGCTTTTGGCAGTGATTATTTACCTGTTTACAAAACATACGCCGACGGGCCGATATATATACGCGGTAGGCAGCAACGAAAAAGCGACTTTGCTTTCCAGCATTAATGTGAACAGGGTAAAGATAATTACTTATCTTATATCGGGCGTACTGGTAGCGCTCGCCGCAGTGGTGGAGACTTCACGCCTCGGCAGCATTAACTCCGCGTCATCGGGTTCGTCTTATGAGATGGATGCGATTGCGGCGGCTGTTATCGGCGGGACCAGCATGTCGGGTGGGCGCGGTAAGATTTTCGGCACGGTGATGGGTACGCTAACGCTCGGCATAATTAACAATATGATGAACTTACTCGGTGTTCCACCGTTTTTGGTAGGCGCGGTCAAGGGCTCGATTATTATCGGAGCGGTTTTGTTGCAGAAGCGATTGAACGAGAGCGCCGCATAGAAGAAAGGAGTTTGAGAGAATGAAGAATTACAAGGCGGGAGTGGTCGGCACAGGGTTTGTGGGGCAGATACATATTGAAACTTTGCGCAGACTGGGCAACGTTGAGGTCGTCGCTGTTGCCGACACTATATCGACGGAGCAAAAAGCGAAAAAAATGAATGTACCTGCATATTTTAAAGATTATAAAGAAATGATGGAAAAAGTCGATTTGGATGTAGTGCATGTCTGCACACCAAACAACACTCACTACGAGATTGCTATGTATGCACTGGAGCATGGGATAAATGTAATCTGCGAGAAGCCCATTACCACGACGGTAAAGGAGGCGGAGCAGCTGGTAAAAAAAGTTGAGGAAACAGGCTTGACTATGGCGCTGAACTTCCACAACCGTTTTTATCCTATGACGCATCACCTGCGGAATATTATCAAAGACGGTGAACTGGGCGATGTATTTTCCATCACGGGGACATACACTCAGGATTGGCTGCTGAATATTACGGATTACAGTTGGCGCTTAAGCGCGGAGGAATCGGGCAAGACTCGTGTGGTAGCGGACATAGGCTCGCATTGGATGGATTTAGTCGAGTATGTCAGCGGACAGAAAATCACACATGTTTGCGCCGACTTTTCTATTATTCATCCCATCAGAAAAAAATCAAAGAAAACAGTTCTGGCGTTCTCCACTGAAAAGTTTGATGACGCTGACTATGAAGATGTTCCGATTAACACGGAAGACTGTGCGAGCGTGATGTTTCGTTTTTCGGGCGGAGCTAAGGGCAGTGCTTTTTTTTCGCAGGTAATCGCAGGGAAATCTGTGGACATTGATGTACTTATAGGCGGCTACAAGAAGTCAGCGCAGTGGAAAAGTGAAATCTGCAACCAACTGGCTATCGGTATCAAGGACAGTTTCCACGAGGTGCTGGAAAAAGGTTACGCTACAGTTCACCCGGACAGCCGCTCTGTGGTAGCCTATCCTATCGGGCACGCTGAGGGTTTTTCAGACGCATTCAAGCAGTGTTTCGCGCAGGTATATAACAGCCTAGATAATCCTAACACGCCGCGCGATTTTGCCGTGGCGAGCGATGGCTTGCATGAAATGCTTTTGTGTGATAAAATCTTTGAGAGCAATCAACTGATGAGTTGGGTTGAAGTATAAATAATAGGTCTTTAAACTTAGCCTGGCAAAAAGCAAGAATGCACATGTTAGTACTTTGTAAAATCAGCGCTTGCGTCAATAGGCGCAGTGCAGTCCCCGCTAGAGTTTAAAGACCCTAAATAATTAGGTCGTGAGTGAGATGTATAGCCAGCAGAGACAACTAGAGATAATTCAGCAAATTGAGAAGCGAGGCAGTGTTCCCGTTAGTGAGCTGGCCGAGCGTTTTACCGTGTCCCGCGAGACAATTCGCAAAGATTTGAGCCATTTGGAGCGGCAAGGCATACTCAAACGAACGCACGGCGGCGCGGTGATGGAAGAACCTTTTACAGCGCACAATTCTGAGTACCCTGTAGGCATACGCGGAATACAGCAAATGAAAGAGAAAAAAGAGATCTGCCGCAAGGCTGCGTCCTTCATTTTAGAGGGAGATGTTATTTTTGTGGATAACAGCTCTACACCGCTCTATCTGCCGCAGTTTATGCCGCGCCAGTTAAACATCACAATTATCACCAACTCAATAAAGTTCCTTTTGGAAACAACAAAAATCTCCGACCATAACTGGCTTCTGCTCTGCTTGGGCGGAATATTCAGAGCCGCAAACCTATCCGTATACGGTACCGGTACTATCAAAAGCGGCGCGGAATACTATCCGAACAAGGCTTTTTTTTCTTGCGCGGGTATTTCCCCGCACAGCATGGTGACAGACGGAAGTTTGCAGGAGATTGAAACGAAACAGATGATGATTACTCACGCTCAGGAAACTTTTCTGCTCGCGGATCATACTAAGTTGGAAAGAACGGGACAGATGCGCCTGTGCGACTTTACAGATGTGGACACGCTGATAACAGACCTCAACAGTTCAGTCGCTGTACCCGATTATCTGTCGCACATAGGGATTCGTCTGGTGATGGCTGATTGATGGAGGCGGATTTGAACATACAAATCTTGTTAAATTTGGAAATGTCTGGTGGGTAATGGAAGCAGATATGTCTCTATCCCGATTTTGTTTACAAATGCCTGTAGTCCAAGTTTCTACTGTCTGGATCGGCCAGAATTGTTTCCACCGTCGGCAAAGGTGATGATATGGCGGCTTATTCTGTCGGAGGCATATGCTTTCAAAGAGTTCTGGACGGGAGAAAAGCCCGGGCTTCCCCTTCAGCTTCGCACGCCCCGCCGCCGCATCGGGCGGCCACCCCTCCTTCAGCTTTTCCTCGGCGAACGCCATGAAATCGGGGCATTCAGCAATTTTCAGGGGCTTGCGGCAATTCTTGCGGCTTTTTTCATGCGCCGCCCCGCCCGTCTCGGCGAAATGCCCGAGCCTCTCCGCCGAACCGCCGTCCGGTCGCCTCGACGTCCCGCGCTCTGTCTCGCGGCCCGCGGCGCCCTTGTCCCCGCCGATTCACTCGGCGATGGCCGGCACGCCGGGCCCCTCCCCCGAAAGCGCCTTGATCTCCCCGCGCTCGAACGGCGACAGGCGTTGAAACGTGCGGCCGCTTGTGGTACACTTGCATTGATCCATAGGGATCCGCCCCTTCTTTTTTGTTTGCGCAAACTAAATGATGCCGTGTTTCCCTATGGATTTCTACTGGCTGTATCTGTTGCATTTCATTTTACAATGAAACATTTGCAAAAGCATAGCTGCTGGACAAACTTGGTCAATCACCCCATAGCTAAAGCTAGGGGCTTGGCAATAAGTCCTGATCGGCTAGCCTAAGCTTCATCGAGAAGCTACGCTGTCCAAGAATATATAGGTACTCCGGAGCGTTTGCTCCAGCTCCGGATTCTACGGCCTGTGGCTGAACAGTCCTTAGGGGAAGGGATGGTGCTATAAGCATACAAAACCTTGGAACAGCATTGGCGAAGGGC
>JAISZB010000180.1 GCA_031269465.1 Clostridiales bacterium
GGAGCAAACGCCCCGGAGTACCTATATATTCTTGGACAGCGCAGCTTCTCGATGGAAGCTTAGGCTAGCCGATCAGGGCTTATTGCTAAGCCCCTAGCTTTAGCTATGGGGTGATTGACGCCGTTAAGGGTGTTATGGTCTGACCCGCCTTTTTTCAAGTTATCAAGCTCAGCATTAAATTTATCTAGGCTTTCAAAACGAACAGCGATTTGAGGTTGTGACAGCATTGGTGAAGCTGTTTGTACGTCGGGCAGTTGGGAATTTGACGCAGCTGAACATGCCGTATAAAGAAAAGCAAACAACAGCAGAATAACCGCTTTTTTCATGCTTTTACCCCCTCAATTGTATACAGATTATGCACCGTATATTTTCTATACCGCTTTTCATCAAATGATCCTTTTTTGGAGCTTGATTATCCATTGAAGCCTGTATAATCAAGCTCCAAAAAAGGCAATTTTATATGAAAAGCAGTATACCTGTTGCGTTGAACCTAAGAAGCCGTTGTTCATGATGCATGATTCGCTCGCAGCACTGCCAAAATCTATCGCGCCGTAGCTGTGTGAAGCCCCGTCAAAGCCTGTAAACTACGGAGCCGGAATCCTCAATGAGCTTGGCGGAGTCCTTAAGTAAAATCTTGAAGGCCTTTGGAAGCCCCGCATCCCCTTTGTTTTCCTTGGCCACTTGAAGTGCCTGCTTTTCCGCGCACTCAGACAAAAACCCTTTCCGTCACACTCGAGAATCTTGATTGCGTCATGCCTTCTGCCGCAGAACACCAGCGCGGCATCCAATCAGTATATGGCAGAGGATGCGCTTCACAACGGCTATCTCGCCATTATTGCTCTTTAATCTAATTACAAACCTTAATTTTCATAAAGTCAAGAGTCAAATAAATCTAACCAAGTTTATATTTATTTAGAATTATCCAAATAGTGATTTCTAGGTCTATCAATCCAGTCATTTTTTTGCTCATTTAGTTCTAAAGGTTATTTTGTCACTAAAACCGAACTGTAAAAGGCCTATAAATTCATTACTGCAAGAGGCCTGTGAACAGCCATTTTTCATCCATATTCTTAATGATGCCTATTCTTGCTCCGTCCTTCGTCATATGCTTAATCGCTAATGAAGGCCCAAAACCTCTCTTATTATTGCAATATAGATCTCCGGTGATCAACTCCATGTCCTCCGTTGTCCAAGTTGCCGTAGAGTCTGCCGCCATGCTCGTTATAAAGCGGCAGGCCCCTTGAATCCGGCACGCTCATATAGCGGCTGAGAAATAAGTATTCGGCGCATTCCCTCTTAAAGAAGCATTCAGCGTCATCACATGCCTTTCAGTTTCCCTTCACATAGGAATGGCATGAAAATCCCCTTAAATTCATAATTGCATTTTTTTAAACAACTTGTATGAATTCTCTTGAATTTCTTTTTTTCTGCATTAACTAATAACTTATAGCTGCAATTAAAGGCTTCCTGTCATTAAATAAGCGTTGATAATTGTCATTTAAAAGCATTTTTCAAGATTTCGTTTGTTTTTCAATGTTTTAACACAATAAAAGCCAGAAAAACAAACTTATGTTCCGGCTAGTACATTTGGAGCGAATACTTTATAATATGTTCAGGTAGTAATAAGTGGATTAATGTGGAGTATAGCGGTGCTAAGCGGAAGGGTCAGACGCATATGTTCCGTGGTGAATTTCAGCATAGCATGGACGTAAAGGGAAGAATTGCGCTGCCAAGCAAATTCCGCGAAGGCCTGAACGAAAACTTCATCATAACCAGGGGTTTGGACAAGTGCATTCTTGTTTATCCAATCGCACAATGGGAAATAATAGAAGAAAAGGCTTCGAAGCTTCCGATTACAGATAAGGATGCTAGAAGATTTCTACGCTATTTCATTGGTTCAGCAAGTGAAGCTGAGCCTGATTCCCAAGGCCGATTCATAATACCGCCCAATCTCAGAGAACATGCAAGCCTAAAAAAAGAGGTTGTTTCCTTAGGCCTCACCAACAGGATAGAAATCTGGTCAAAGGAGACATGGAGCGAGTACAGCTCCACTAACGACATAGATGACGCTTTGGCGGAAAAGATGTCGCAACTTGGGATCTGACGGGACGGTGGATGAATGGATGATTTCTATCACGCGCCAGTGCTTCTGGCAGAATGTCTGGAGGGCTTGAACATAAAGCCGAACGGCATTTATGTTGACGGAACTCTTGGCGGCGCAGGACATGCGGCGCCAATTGCCGCAAGGCTTTCAGAAGGCCGGCTGATAGGCATCGATCAAGATGGGGACGCGATAGATTTTGCAAAAAAAAAGCTCAAGCCTTTCGGGGAAAAAGCTGTTGTCATTAAAGGCAATTTCAAAGAATCAAAATCTCTCCTTGCAAGCCTCGGAATTTATTCAGCTGACGGATTCCTCCTTGATCTTGGAGTCTCAAGCCACCAGCTTGACGAAGGCTCAAGAGGCTTCTCCTACATGCATGATGCAAGGCTGGACATGAGGATGGATGCAAACGCCAGCCTCGACGCCTTTGAAATAGTCAATTCCTACCCGGAAGAGAAACTGATGAAGATCTTCTTCGAATACGGCGAAGAGCGTCATTCCAAACGAATTGCGGCCCGCATAGCGAGTTGCAGGAAAGATAAGCCGATTGAAACTACTTTCGAGTTGGTAGATGCAGTCAAGTCGGCAGTGCCGAAGAAAGCTCAGATTCAATTCGGACATCCTGCCAAGCGCATATTCCAAGCAATACGCATAGAAGCGAACAAAGAATTGCCAGCTTTAGAGCAGGCTCTTGATGATATGGTGGATATGCTTAATCCTGGCGGAAGGCTTCTTGTCATATCATACCACTCACTTGAGGATAGAATAGCCAAAACAAAATTCAAATCATGGGAAAACCCTTGCACATGCCCGCCAGACTTTCCTGTTTGCGTGTGCGGACTCAAGCCAAAGGCGACAATCATTACAAGAAAACCCATCTCGCCGTCACCGGAAGAGCAGGCTGTCAATCGCAGATCAAGAAGCGCCAAGCTTCGCGTTTGCCAAAAGCTTGGCGCTTGAGAAAAGCTTTAGAAAACAACTTCTATGCGCTCCTCCCTATAAATGTGAAAAGCGTAATGTCGCCAAGCGCTCGCCGCTTCAGCGTCAAAACGCTCAATGCTTCAAGAGTCTTAATGCTCGGCGTTTTAAGCGTCAGAATGCTTTAAACTTTAGATAAAGGCAAGTCCAGGCAGCTTGCCTAATCTTCAAATGCTTTTTCCAAACATCAATCGAAGCAATCCTATAGGATTGCCTCCCCACATGATTATACGCAAAGAAGAAGGAATGCATTATGTCTAGCTATTGGAAAAACTATGGCAATACAACTGAAGCTTTTGAATTGATGCCAGAAGAGAAGAAATTAAGGAAAATTCGGCATCATCGCGTATTGAAAAAGGCGACCAAGCCAAAAGCCTCAGCTCAGCGTCGAGCAGGCCAGCTTCAACGCATATCATTCAGAACCATCTTCACGCTTGTCATAATTTTCGCTGGAGCTCTTTGCGTATCCGTATCCTTGGCATCAGTCGCAGTCAGCTCCAACAAAATACTGCAACTTAAAAACAGCATAAGCTCCCAAAAGGAGATAAATTCTGAATTGGCAAAGCAGCTGGCATACGATTCGGATATCAATGATGTCATGGCAAAGGCCAAGGAGCTTGGAATGAGCGAACCCAAGCCTTACCAAAGCTTTCATGTAACCGTTCCAAGCGGCAGCTACGCTGTCTCTAGCGAAGATTCATCGCAACCTGGAGAAGCTGAAGCCAAAGCCAATACGCAAGCTTCCACCGGAAAAAATAACTAGGATGGCGAAATAAGGTAAACTGATGGACACTCATAGCGGCCGCACCAAAGCTAAACCCAGCGAAAGGCGTATAAGAGCTGACGTTCTAATGCGGTGGAGAAAAATACGCTTGTTCGGACTCGCAGTCATACTGATGATATCCTTGCTTATGATCAAGCTAGGATACATAAAAGTTGTTTATGGGGACGATTATGAACGCACTACTGTCAAACAGCAGGTAAACACCGCAAGCAACATAGAAAAAACCATTCCCCCAGGCAGGGGCTTCATATTGGATAGAAACAGGCAGCAGCTTGCTATAAGCGCGCCTATATACAATGTGATATTTGATGTCAAGGCATTTCAAAATACCGAGTCCGAGACTCAGGCTAAAATTCTAAGCACTGTCTCAACAGCTCTGGACATAGATCTCGGGCATCTGCAAGCATCCGCTTACAATGTGAAAAACGCTGGAAACCAATATTTAATTATAAAAAGGGGAATAAACTCAGAACTTAAAAATTCCCTGGTAAAGCTCATAGAAAAAGGCGTCGAGGAAGATACGCCGGCAGGCGCCGTATTCAAGCTTACAACTATATACCTTGAAGCAGACACAAAAAGAGAGTATGTAAAAAACAATTTCGCCCCCCAGGTTCTGGGGTTCATTAGAGGCGACTCGTCCTGGGGGCTGGAAAATTCCTACGGCGCAGATATGGCTGGCACTCCGGGGCGCATATTCAGAAGATATGACATGTACAACACCGTAATAACAGAGGAGAATCCGGCTATACCCGGAAAAACGATAGTTACGACCCTCGACGCGAGAATGCAGGATTCCGCGCAAAAGGCCGCCGACAACGCCGCAAGCCTGTACCACCCTGAAAACGCTTCCGTAATCATAATGGATCCGAATACAGGTGAAATCTTCGCAATGGCGCAGTCGCCCTCCTTCAATTCAAACGCTCCGGGCGATCCTTCAGGATTCACGGATGAAGCGCTCAAGGAAATCTGGCCTACCCTTACTGAAGATCTGCAGCGTGAAGAGCTTTACAAGCTATGGGGCAACTTCAGCCTTACGAGAACTTTCGAACCAGGCTCCATCTTTAAGCCGATAGTCATTTCCGCCGCGTTGGAGGAGAACATCATCGATCCGGATTCTATTTATTATTGCGGCGGACATCTTCAGGTAGCGGATCGAGACATATCCTGCTGGATAAGATCTACAGGCCGCATTCACGGAAACCAAACTTTGACCCAGGCTCTGGCAAACTCTTGCAATGTCGCTCTAATGGAAATCATAGACAAACTCGGCAGGGATCTTTTCTACCAATACCGCAACGACTTCGGCTTTGGAGAAAAGACCGGCATTGATTTGCCTGGCGAGGCATCGTCCTCCTCAAGCGCCGTTTTGTATTCACTGGAGCAGCTAAACCCAGTTGAACTCGCCACAAGCTCTATCGGCCAGGGATTCAACTGCACGGCGCTGCAGGCCGTCACGGCCTTTGCCGCAGTTATAAACGGCGGAAATCTATTGAGGCCTTATGTAGTCTCGCAGGTAGTCGATGAAAATAATGTAGTCGTCAAGGAGAACACTCCTTCAATAATAAGGAAAGTCATATCAGCAGAAACATCATCATGGATGCGGACAGCCTTGAACAAAGTCGTAACCCCGGAAGGAACCGGAAAAAACGCCGCAATTGAAGGATACAGCATAGGCGGGAAAACCGGCACGGCTCAGCAGGGCGCGCAACGCGACGAATACACGGTCTCCTTCATAGCATACCTTCCGGTCGAGGATCCGCAGTACATAGTCATGGCGCTGATTGACAGGCCTTTGGGCGACTCCACTGGCGCTACATCTGCGGCGCCGATGATCAAGGAAGTCCTTGAGGATATCATAGAATACAAAAACATTCCGCCGTCTTCCGGCGCCCTTATACTCGATCGCTCAACTAATTGGATTGTGGTTTCGGACTTTACAGGCAAGGATCTCGCCGAAGCCACCCGAACGCTTAACAGCATGGCTCTTGACTATCATATCTCTGGAAGCGGCAACCGCGTAACGGGGCAGTTCCCTTCCGCCGGCCAAGACGCCACTCCGGGAAGCGAGATCATCCTTTATGTAGAAACAGACGGCATCAGCGAGGCTGAACTCGCGGGCGTGCCTAATGTTGTTGGAATGTCCAGCGAACAGGCTGAGGCGGCGCTGAGAACATCGGGGTTCGTCCCGATCGCCTTCCAAGATTCATCTGAATCAAAGCAATCCGATGCCGAACCTGTCACAAAGGACTATTCGGATCCTGAGGCTGCTGATGAAGCCGCCCCCGCGCCTAGTTCAGGGATAGTATACGCTCAAATGCCTGAACCCGGCATTCGAGTCTCAAGGGGAGTGGAGGTAAAAATCAAAATTCGATTCACCCAAGCCTCCGAAGCAGATTCCCCTTCTTAAATCAACGGTTTCCCCCAATTATACCCTTGCGGCGGCGCCGCCTAACAAGCCTGCCGCCGCAATCGGGACATTTTTGGCAAAAATATTTCGGCCAGACTGCACTGCCGATTTGCACTAAAAGTTCCTATTTTTAAGCTTGATTATCCAGCGAGCCAATGGATAATCAAGCTCCAAAACAGGTGCATTTGACTGCAAATCGGCATCATACGCAACTGGCCGTTTTGCGTGCGCCTAAAGGCAAATAAATTTTGCGTTTTTCTTGAATATGATATATACTGCTTTATGCCTGGATTAATTGCCTGCGGCTTGTTATACGTATGCAGTCAATAACCCACCGACTAAATCTCAAGGTTAAACCTTTTGATATTTGAAGCGGAGGCTTGCGGCTGCAAGTCCTGTTTGACCAGCCTAAGCTTCCGCTGGGAGAGCTGCGCCGTCCAAGAATATACAGGCGCTCCGTGGCGCCTGCCCCGGCCTGCGGGCCCTGCGGCTTGCGGTTGGACGGAGCTCTGACGGGAGGGGATGGCGCCGCAAGCATGCAAAGCCTTGGAACAGCATTGGCGAAGGGCAGACAGCTGCGCCAAATCTGATGAAATTATCTCTATTGCGGCTTGAATATATACCGGTGATTTGCAGCCGAACGTACCGATATCGGAACTTTCATATGCAAATCAGCATAACAAGATAGAATGGGCGCATTTGGCTGCAAATCACCGTATGGAGAAAAGCCAATGCGGCGTGCATCAACAATAGACAAGCGGGAGTCAAAATACTCATGGAATGGATAGAAGCAAAGGTATACACCACTTCCGAGGGAATAGAGCCTATCACAGGCCTACTGCTGGACTGCGGAATCCTCGGGACGCAAGTTCAAGATGAATTGGAGCTTATGCAGTTCCTGCGAGACAACCCCCTCCAGTGGGACTACATTGATGAAGAGCTTGAAGCTAAGGCAGTTGAACCTGTAAGCATCCTGTTCTACGCCAGCCACAACGAATCCGGGCTTAGCATTCTGGCTCGCGCCTTGGAGAGGCTCAAATGGCTTAAAGAAGATTCCGCCGCCCATGGCTTTGACTTTGGAAGCCTTGAAGTCGAACTGTCGAAGAAGGACGATGAAATCTGGCTCAATGCATGGAAAGAGCATTACAAGCCATTTAAAGTCGGAAGCATTGTCATCCGCCCGGAATGGGAGCCTTATGAAAAAAATGGACGCGAGAAGGTATTAACTATAAATCCCGGCCATGTATTCGGCACAGGACTGCACCAAAGCACCCAGCTTTGCATAGAGCAGCTGGAAAAGTACGTCTTCTCTGGAGCAAGGGTAATGGATTTGGGCTGCGGCAGCGGCATACTCTCAATCATTTCAATGCTCCTAGGCGCTGGAGATGTAATGGCTTGCGACTTGGATCCAAACGCCTATGAGATAGCTTGCGCAAACGCAAGGCTCAACGGGTTTTCTGAGAGTTCCTTCAAAGTCCTTTCAGGAAATGCGCTCAGTGATGACGGGCTTAGGCGAAAGCTATGCGCTTGGGGCAAAGCTGATGTAATCGCGGCGAATATAACAGCGGATGTCATCATCGGCTTGTCCGGGTTGGCGGCTTCCTGCTCGGCCGAAGGCTCAGTCCTGATTGCCTCGGGAATTATAAGCCAGAGGCTTGAAGAGACTCTTTCAAGCCTCAGCCAAAGCTTCAATCTTTTAGGCGCTTATTCCAAGGACGGCTGGCATTGCCTGGTGATGCGACATGCCTAAGTACTTCGCTGACTTGTCGGGAGAGTCTCCAGTACTGACAGGAGAAAACGCGTCGCACCTTATTTCAAGCCTCCGAGCTTCGCCAGGAGATCGAATTGCAGTATGCGACGGAAACAGCATGGATTATTGCTGCGAAATTACTGAGATTCATCCAAGGCAGAAACAAGTTTTCGTCCGCATCTTGAATGTCTGCCCATCCCCAGCCGAGCCTCACATAAAAGCTTCGCTATATCAAGCTATCGCCAAGGGCGACAAATTTGAGTACGCTGTGCAGAAATGCGTTGAGATGGGAATCTTTGAAATAATCCCAATAACTACTGAATATACTTTGGCTAAAGACGGGCTTTCCGAGAATAAGCTAAAGCGCCTTCAAGCCATATCGGAAGCCGCAGCCAAGCAATCAATGAGAGGGATTATTCCGCGCGTCTTGCCAGCCACAAGCCTGGAGCAGGCAATCATGGACAGCAAGCGGCATCGGCTGGCTTTCGCACCATATGAAAACGAAAGGCGCCAAGGCATAAAGAGCTTCCTTTCGAGAAAAATCATAAACTCAAATGAGACTGCAGGCATTTTCATAGGCCCTGAAGGAGGCTTTTCTCCTGGAGAAGTCACGGCATTTGAGAAAAACGGCATAGAGAGGGTCTCCCTCGGACCGCGCATTCTCAGGGCGGAAACCGCAGGCTTGGTGGCTTTATCGGCAATGTTTTATGAATTTGACGAACTGAGGGCTTCAAACGATGGATAAGATAAAAGTTTTCGTAGCTGACGATTCTCTCGTAGCACGCAACATGCTGATCCGGCTTCTCAGCAAGGCGAATGACATAGAAATCGCAGGAGAGGCTGGAACAGCTCAAAGCAGCATCATGCTTATGAAGGAGCTGAGTCCGGATATCATCCTTCTGGAAGCGTCCATAGGGGGCGGCATGGGGATAAGCGATTTAGTCAAGCAGTTCAAGAGCTGCAAGCCTGATGCGAAGGTAATCTTGACTGTCGATGCATCTGGCATTGACGCCATCGCTGACGCGTCTGGCTGCGGAGCTTTCGACTTCGCGCAAAAGCCTTATAACAAGGCGAACATTTTAAGGTTGATACGGGAGGCGGCTCAATGATATACTTCGACAATGCGGCTACGACGGCGGTTTCTCCGGCTGCCGCCGCTAAAGCGGCGGAAATGATGTCAAAAAACTACGGCAACCCATCCTCCCTTCACTTAATGGGGCTTAACGCAGAAAAAGCCGTCAGGGAAGCTTCAGAGACCCTGGCTGAAATTCTTCGAGTCAAGCCAGAAGAAATCATCTTTACTTCAGGAGGCACCGAATCCAACAACCTGGCGATCCTAGGCGCTGCCAGGGCTAAGCGCAGAGAAGGGACGCACATATTGACAAGCGCTATGGAGCACCCTTCGGTTGAAAGAGCCATGAAAGCGCTTGAAGCGGAAGGCTTTGAAATCACCAGAATAAGTCCTGGATTCGACGGCTTAATCACGCCGGATTCTGTTCTAGGAGAGATTCGAAGCAACACTGTCCTGATAAGCTTAATCCATGTCAATAATGAAACTGGGTCGATTACCGATCTGGCAGGCATCGCCTCAGCGGTAAAAAGGGTTGGGAGCAGGATTTTAATTCATGCCGACGGAGTGCAGGGATTTTGCAAGGAGCCCATTTCGTTGGAAAACATTGACCTCTATTCCATTAGCGCCCATAAGATCCACGGAATGAAAGGGGTCGGCGCCTTGCGCGTCAAATCGAGGGTGAATTTGAAACCGTTGCTCTTTGGCGGCGGCCAGCAGAAAGACTTGCGGCCTGGAACCGAAAACACTGCAGGCGTCGCTTCCATGGCAACCGCCGCCATGGAGCGGCATAAGAGCCTTAAAGCGGCAAGAGAAAGTTCTCTCGCCATAAAGGGGATAATTTCAACATTGGCCAGCGATTTGGATAATGCCTTCATAAACGGCTCCGACCCGGCATCCGCCCATATACTTAACATGTCTTTCATTGGGGTTAAAGGGGAGATCTTGGTTCACGCCTTGGAGAACGAAGGAATATTCATCTCCACAGGCTCCGCCTGCAGCTCTAAAAAACGCGGAAAAAACGCGCTGGCGCCGCTTGGGTACAACGAGGGCAGGCTAGAGTCGGCTGTACGCTTCAGCTTTTCTGAATTCAACACGCAAGAAGAGGCTCGCATCTGCCGAGAATTTGTAATTAAAGCCGTTTCAAGGCTGCGCAGAGCTTCAAAGACCTTTTATGATCCAAAAGTTAAAGAAAGAGATTGACATACAACTCTAAAAAGGTTAAACTATGACTGACAATAATAAAATCAATTTTGCTGCTTGCATATTATTATTCTGCAAATAGGCAAAGTCTATAATTATTTGTCTATGACTCGAGCAAGCTGAAAAAGTAAAGAAAAGGGCATAATTATAATTCATGCTTTATCTTTGAAAAAGGATGCAAGCATTTTTCTACATTCACCGTCTAGTAATATTCAGCCCATTGCGAAGAGAATCCAAATAATCATTGGCTTTGCCGCTTGCTCGCCGTAAATCAGCCAAGCACGCAACTATATCAGAGGAGGAGCTTTTATGAAATCAATCAATATTTTTTTGAACACCATTGACAAAGTAAAGGGATTCGTCAACACAATCTCTTCTTTCAATGGCGACTTCGACCTGGCTTCAGACCGCTATGTGGTAGACGCCAAGTCCATTATGGGGATTTTCAGCCTTGACCTTGGCAAACCCCTTCGCCTTGACATTCATGATCCCGCAGAGGCGGACAAGGTCATTGAGCTGTTGAAGGACTACCTGGTCTAAATGCTTTCTTGAGTACTATTCTTCATGCTTAGCCGTCTCATTGCATTATAAAGAGTTCCATAACAATGCCCTTTAATGCTAGTTGGCATTAAAAAGCCGGATGCCGCCCTTCCCTAAATTTAGAAGGCGCTGCTATCCGGCCTTTCTTTTTATGCTTCGCATCAGTGCCAAATCCTTGAACAGGGTTCAATGTACCTATTTCGGAACTTGATTATCCATATCCGTATACCCAGATAGGCGAAAAGGATTCATTTTCGGGAGGCGATCGAGCGGAAGCTTCGACGTGCGCACGCTGGACGGAACAAAGCTGTCTGCGGGAATCAGCTGTAAGAAGCTCAACCTCTTGTCCAGGAGACCTGCCATTCTAACTGAAAAGGAGGACATGCGGCTTCCTCCCCATGCCTAAAGGCAGGGGTATCCGCCGCTTAACAACTGTGATGATTTCACCCCGAGCCTGCGCCCGCCGGAACCCGCACCTCTCCTGCATAGCTTTTTCCCAGCACGTCCTGCCAGCGGGACGCTTTTTCCGATCCAGATTCTCCACAGCTTTCGCGCAACTCCGGATCATGGCCTTGATATACCGCTTTTCATCAAATGTTCCTTTTTTGGAGCTTGACTGTCCATTGAGTGGTGCGAAATGCCGATATCGGCATTTCGCACTCGCTGTATAATCAAGCTCCAAAAAAGGTAATTTTATATGAAAAGCAGTATAGCAGACTTCCTCTCCGACTCGCTCCTTCGCCTGGCGCATGCCCGCCTTTTCCATGCTTCTTGCCGGATCCTGGAAACGCTCAAACCCTCCCGTTCTCTCCCCCAGACGCGTGATCCATTGCCAATCTCATTCCCATCTTCACGCCTGAGGATTTCATATCCCAGCATCCTTTCACTGTCATGCGCCGGCAATCTATGCAACATGAATGCGGACGATAAAGCTCCAAAACAGGAGCGTTGACTGCAAATGCGCATGACGCAGAGTTTGCGCATGGCAAAGAATGTGTGAGTCAGAGCGCCTCTCTAGGCTGATAAGCGCAGAAAAGCTCTGATTTTCGGGCTGGACCGTTTAGCTCTTCCGATAATCCGATCCCAAAATCGGCATGTTTCATTGAGCGTCAGAATATCTTTATAGCCTGCATTTGCGCTTTGATGCTGAGCTCCGCAGCCTTAAACGCATGCTCTTGCCCCATGGAATTTTCGGTTCTGTTCAAGCAGTCTAAAATCAGCTCTCCGAAGAAAGGAAAGCCTACTTTGCCTGCAAGCTCAAAATGTGTTTCTTCTTTTTGGTTCGCTAAGTAAAGATGGCCCGGGCCGTCTTTGGTTCCAAGGTTCATCACAGTTGTTATGCGTCGGATACCCCTGCCTTTAGGCATGGGGGAGGAGCCGCATGCTCCTTTCTGTTAGCGTTGCTTTTCGCTTCTCCAGAGGCTTGAGCTTCTTACAGCTGATTCCCGCAGACAGCTTTGCTCCGTCCAACGTGCGGACATCAAAGCTTCCGCTTGATCGCCTCCCAAAAATGAAGCCTTTTCGCCCATCCGGCATCTGAACCCTGCCGAACAATTGAAAGTCAAATGCATATTTTGGAGATTGATTCAATTTCCTCTTTCCGCCTTTGTTGATAGCAGCCTTATGGATCTGGCGATTGCGCTTTCCCGCTGCTTTCTGTATATAGATTGCATCCAATGGAATGGACTTCGGATTTCCGCCGGTGCATCTCGCGTCCGCCGCATGATCTTTTTCCAATCCATTTCTGATTCTTGTGTTTTTAGCGGCATAGCCGTATGCCGCACCCACATTCGGATGCCCTTCCTTCAGCCTGTTGTAGAAAGCCCGGCGCATGATCCCCATAAACGCGGCGTCTCTGAAGGATTGCCCTCTCTTGATGTTCAGCTTCAGCTTTCCCGCATGATGCCGAAAGCGGCGCCCCGATGCCCATGGGCATCCCGATAGTCGCTGTGGCAATCTTCGCATAATGCGGCTGGATTATTCGGAGCATCGCCTCCGATCTTTCTACTTTCAATGCGGTGGACGTTCAGTATATGGCTCTTGCAATTCTTCCGTCCATGGCACATATGCCCGTCTCGGAACAAGACATATTCCCCTGCATTCCAGAATCCCGTCTGATCGCCTTGTCGGCAGTCCTTTCCTGATATACCGGGATTTTTGATTTTCTGAATATCTAATGAGGCAGCCTCAACTATTGTTTTAGCTGTCGGCAATATCTTATGTACGTTGCCTGCCGTTTTAATATGGGTCTGGATTTTCTTCTCTATAGAAGGAGCAAGCCAGCCTCTATGTTTTGACCGGACGCGATTGTTGAAGCGAGGCTTCCTATATCTTGTCTTCCTATTGCGCCTCGCACTCCTGAAGGCTCTTCTCGTCGAAAGCAAATCTACTATTACCCGTCCTCAGCTTCGCTTCAGCGCAATATAGCTCTTCTTTCTCCGCAGCTGCGGAAATGCCTATAGTTTTGCTTCCTGCATCTACTCCCAGATTTATCGGCTGAGCATGCTCCGCGCTATCGTACAGCAGTTGGATTGCAGAAGGCTCAAGCTTTGCAGCTTTAGCCACTCCATCCTTTAGCAAACGTCTTGCTTTTCCACGGCGCTTTGTCGGCATCAATGGCCTTCCATTCTTATTCAGGACGTAAACCATACATCTTCCTCCGCGCTTTTAGCGCATAGCGCGCATAAATCCCTATCTCTAGGGCAGGCTGCCCTTCGCCAATGCTGTTCCAAGGCTTTGCATGCCTGGGGCGCTGTCCATTCCCCTAAGGACTGTTCAGCCGCAAGCCGTAGCGTCCGGAGCTGGAGCAAACGCCCCGGAGTACCTATATATATTCTTGGACAGCGTAGTCAGTTAAGACTTAGGCCAGTCAATCAGGGCTTGCTAATGCAAGCCCCTAGCTTTAGCTATGGGGTGATTGACAGTGCATCCCCTCGTTTTTTTCAAGTATCAATGAGCTTCAGCCTCGTAATTTTCTTGTTGCGGTGCGTTAGGTCGGTTCTTGCTGTAAAACCTTGGGCTTTCCAGAATGCTCCGCACGTCGTGCCCCGCCATTATCGCGCCTACGATTTCGCCGCCACGCTCCGCTATGAAATTCGTCGTCGGATTGCGGACGATAAACTTCACAACGCCCTCGCAATTGTCATTATACGGATAATCAAGCTCCAAAATAGGAACTTTACTCCTAATGTGCATTTTGAAAAATCACAAAATATCTAACAGTATAAACGTGACTTTTGAAATCAGTCTTAAAATTAATTGTAAAAAGTGTATAACAATCCAAGCGACAAAGTCTGCATTATAGTTGCAATTCAGTTCATTATACTTAAAAAGCATATACTATTGAAAACATTTCTGCTAGATCGAAAAATGCACATTAGGAGAACTTTAGTAAGAAAATACATTTATATGGGCATTTGTCCATGTCTCAAACGCACAAGTGACTTAATATTTTCACTCTTGGCGGTGAAGCGTAGCGTCATAGGGGTTCATATGCAAATCAGTATAGCTTCCGCATCGTCATTCGCAAACCGTCGCAATATCAACCACTTGGTTTCAGGCGTTGTCTTGCCTTTGTGTGTAATATTGCGACCTCCATACACCAAAAGTGCTGCCTTTTGAATTTCGATTAAAATTGCTTGAAATCATAACCTGCAAGTATTAGCTCATCATGAACAACTCCAACACTCTCGCCATTTCATAACCCTTAGGGCAAGATTGAGAGAAGTTCAGTCTAAGCTTTATCGCAGCTTCTTTCCACTTAAGACCGATATTGCAGGGCATTCCTATAAACGAATATTTCAGCGGCCGCCAATTCGGACGACGTTTTGACAGAGTAAATGTCTGATAAAATTTCACAATGGTGATTAACACTTGTCATAGCATTGATAATCGGCACCTTGCCAATAGAGGAGAGTTTATTGAGCAACGAAATATTATCATGTCTCACAACAAACGCAGAAATCCAGTTGCTTAAATATTCTGAGGTATCCGAAGCACTGCCCCTATTGTCAAGCACATTGCTCGAAAGCGATATAACATGCGCCAAGCTTGTGCACCGCTAGCTCATATATTACTCTCGTTAATACTCTCTTAGGCGGAAAAAAAGCGTAATCGTTTTGCCTTTTAGTACTTCTCTATTTTTAGATGTACCTTAGCCGTTTTTGTCCTGCAGTCTATAGGTTTCTTTGCCGATTTTGGGCGTATCAATCGCTTGCGGTCGAGTCTCTCTGCTCCATCATTTTGACCATTAGCAAAAACAACTCAACTCTTCGTTCTGATATTCCCCAACGTATGGCGCATAGAACTCTTCCATCTGCAATAATATGGTAATATATGCTAATATATGCTGAATGCAAAAATTCAAAGAATATGTCTAATTTAGTGTATATTTAGGATGGGGATAGCATAGCGGCTCCCAAGAAGCCTAAAAACTGGGCTAGGTGTTTTTTCAGTTGAGCTGTTTTTTTACTCTGGATTTAAACAAATCCGAATTATGGCAAGGAGCGTGAGGGTTGCTTTCTTTATTTCAGCGGGTTGAACCATCCTACAAATCAATTGATGATAATTGCTGGCAATGATAAGGTGTGTTATCGTCTTAAGATGATAGCACGCCAGTGCTTTCGAATGGCTGTAGCGAAAATTTCTAGATTTTCGGCGCTTGAGAAGAAATATCGATAGTCGGCTTAGGGCATTTTTTAGGAACTGTTGGGTATCATTGTCGTACGTACGCATCCGGCGGATGCGAATATAGGGAATTTCTTGTACAGGCTAAGGGACTCAACATCCAGCTCCAAAAAATAGTCTCTCGCGTTAAGCGTCCCATGAAATGCGAATGCCGGGACAGCCAGCATCGACCATAATAGGCGGCGCGCTCGTGACAACGAAGGACATCCCATCCTCAATCTGCACCGAGGCAATCTCCCCAATAATATTCTGCGCGCCCCCTTCTGACGGAGGGAGTCTCTTAATTGCGGCGTCCGCATCAAAAGCTGGCCGCTGGCCTAAACCGGCCATGGCGGTTGCCAGCGCGTCGCTTTCAAAATAAGATCGCCCCGGAATTTTGAGAAGGAAAGCTGCTCCAGAAATCGTTCCATCACATAGCTGCGGATAATACGCGCTCTGGCGCTGTCAGGGCTTTCAGCTTCCTCGAAGCATGAATCATTATAACAGTACCACCATGTACTGGCGCGCAATTCTCTCTACTGATCCTTTTTTCATGCGAATAATATACTCCCTAACTGCCGCTTGCAAGCCTTGGGTTTCAACATTCCGCCTGCTGCGGAACAGGCCGCAAATCGTCCGATCGGCGTTGCAAGCCCGAATCGCACGCCCTGGCGGGTGGCGGCCCCGCTTAACCTGCAGTTGCTTGATCTGGCCATGGAGCTTTACGGGAGGCGGTGGATGAGCTGTCGAAGGCGCGGGCGGGGGAGGCCTCCCCCGCGAACGGCCCCCGGCGGGATGGCAGATCAAGGGGCGCTATCCCGCGCCTCGCCGCCGACTCCTCGGAGCATATGCAGTTCCTGGGCGGCGCGCCCAAGCCACCGCCTGCGGGAAAACTCGCCCGAGCAGGCCGATTTGCGTTGAGTCAGATGTTCTCAAAAAGCCATTATTGCTTTGAAGTAGCAGTTTTTGCGTTCATCTGCCTTGCTTTCACGCTCTTATTATGCTGCATTCGGGCGTGAAGGCAAAGCTTTTTTGAAAAATGCTCGTTTTGCGCTTCTCGTTGCTCAAGCAGGTAGCCTGCTCGCTCTCGTAAGTGAATGAAGCCGCCTGATTGCCCCTGAGATTGTTTGCGCCTTGCATATTCCGCGGGTTTTATGTGATTGCTATTGAGGTTGGTACCCTTCATTTTTGATTCTGCACAGATGAATCGCAGACCCTTAATATCTGATATTCACCAAAGCTTCTGAACCAGAAGTGTTGAGCGAATGATAGCACATGCAAAAAAACCGCGAATGTCGAGAATTACGAACATTCTTGGGTTTTTGTGGCTTAGTCCATAGGCAGCGATGAGCCTAATCGATAAACCTCGCGCTTTTCTGCACCCTAGTGCTAACCCTGATTCTGCTGCGCCAGTTGCAACAATTGGAGACAAATTTAGGAGCATGTTAATGTTTGGCGACATATACCGCTTTTCATCAAATGTTACTTTTTTGGAGCTTGATTATCCATTGAAGCCTGTATAATCAAGCTCCAAAAAAGGTAATTTTATATGAAAAGCAGTATATATGTCCCAGTTGAAAAAATGGATAGCGCTGTCAATGCTTGCAATGTCTGAGGCGCGCATTCGAGGTGTACCCCTTCATCTGCGCAAGCGGAGAAATACGGTTGCCCGGCGCTTCCAGCATACGCGCAGTTATTGTGCGTCTCATAGAGTGCGGGGCAGAAATTTTTTCCTGGAATAGCGGCGGCAGTTGTTGCTTGACCTGGCCAATGCGCTTCTTGAAAGCCTCGGCAACGCCCGAAATTTTCAGATGTTCATCTGGCTGGAGAAGATATGGAAGTCGAGTTGTTCGGAAATCCCTCTCCGAGCGAGGCGCTGCCTCAGTAGAGCCCAGCGTGTTCTGATATTTCAATTCGACGTGTTTTCTGCCTCTTGCAATTTCTAAGAGTGGGGCATAGAAAATACTCTGTTTTTTCTCTTGACAAACGAGGTCTAAAAGAGTAGACTATAGATTATAATAGGTCTACTGGTTTAGACTTTTGTGAAAGGGGTTGCCTTATGGATGATTGCAAGCTTTATGACGGTGAGTTTAAGTTTATCAGCATAATTTGGGACGCTGAACCTGTGAACTCAACGGAGCTTGTCCGTCTATGCGCAGATAAACTCGGTTGGAAAAAATCCACCACTTACACTATGCTTAAACGGCTTGCCGAACGCGGGTTGGTACAGAATGTCAGCGCGACCGTTACAACGCTTGTTAAGCGAGAACAAGTGCGGCAATATGAAGCGGAAGCATTGCTTAAGAAAATGTTTGACGGGTCTGTTCCTTCTTTCGTGGCGTCATTTTTGCACGATAGAAAACTGACCGAAGCGGACGCATTGGAGATTGAACGAATGATAAGGGGTGCGATAGAATGATTGCTGATAAAATTTTTCTGTCGTTTCTGAATATAAGCCTGACATCAAGTTTTGTTATAGCGGTTGTGACTCTTGCGCGCCTTGCGCTGAAACGCGCCCCGAAGTGGATTAGCTATGCGCTGTGGGCGGTGGTGTTGTTTAATCTGGTCTCACCATTTAAGCCAGAAAGCGTGTTAAGCCTTAATCTTTTTAAGCCTGCGCCGATACCGCTTGACATTGGCATGCAGCCGATACCGCGCATAGATAGCGGGGTTTCGGCTGTCAATGACGCCGTGAGTTCATTTTTGCCATCTGCTGCGGAAGCTGCCAGCGTAAATCCGCTGCAGGTTTGGATAACTGCCGGTGCATATATATGGTTTGTGGGGCTTGCAGTAATGCTCATCTACGCCTTTGCCTCCTACTCGCTCCTAAAACGAAGACTGCGCTTCGCCACGAAAAGAGAGGGAAATGTATACGAGACTGACCGTATCCTATCTCCGTTCGTGCTCGGCTTTGTGCGTCCGAGAATTTATTTGCCTGTGGGGATTGCGGACGCTGACATCGCATATATCCTCTGTCATGAGCGGACGCATATCAAGCGGCGCGATTATCTTGTTAAGCCTGCGGCTTTCCTCGCGCTCGCTATCCATTGGTTCAATCCGCTTGTTTGGCTCGCGTATTTTCTGTTAAACGTGGATATGGAAATGTCCTGTGACGAACGTGTTTTGAAGGAGCTGGGCGGTGGAGTCAAGACCATGTATTCGGGCGCGCTGCTGGCTCTCTCCACGGGCAAGCGGCTTGTGGGGTTGAGTCCTCTCGCGTTTGGTGAGGGCGTGGTAAAAGAAAGAGTGAAAAACGTGCTGAATTTCAAGAAGCGCTCTCGGCTGACTATCATTGCCGCTGTTGCGCTTTTGGCGGCGCTGTCGGCGGGATTCGCGGTGAGCAAGGCGAATATGCCGTTAAACGGAGATACGGTACAGAAAGAGCCTCATTTTAGAGGCGTTGTCACAGAAGTGTTTGAAAATTCCATCCTTGTAAGCGTGAACGAAGGAGAAGAAGTTCGAAGAAGCTCAGATTTAATTGATGTATCTCTCGATATCCAGATAAAAGACAGTATAAGAAATTTTTTGGTTGGTGATGAAGTCATTGTTTATTACGATGGCATCATCCTGGAAACCTATCCAGGAAAACTCGGCAAAGTGTACTTTATCGCCTTGATAAGCCCGGACAGATATTTGAATTCGGATGATATTGCGGCTCTTTATGCGCTTAGAACTCCCTACGTCGGCAATAATAGCGCGGTTGGGAAAATTATCTCAGCTCTTCCGCCGATTGACGGCAATCTTATTCAGCGTTTTTTTTCAATCGGTGACGATTACGGTTCAGGCCACGCCCCATATACGTTGACCGTCTATTATGAACAGGAGGGCAACGAGAGGAACATTACGATAATACCAAAAAACGCCGTGTTGCTTTACTCCTTGATAGATAATCTGGAGGAAGTCAATTTCGCGTTTCGCAGTACTATCGGCGGCTTGGAACTTGATAAGGCGGCCTATACATCCCGCATATCCCTCAGCAAAGAGCAAGTCGCGGAGTTTATCAGCGACATGGGCCTTACTTGGGAAGATTTTCAGAATAGATTTGAAGAATCGGCGCAAAGGCTATTTGCAACCCCCGATAGCTCAACTGCCACTATAGACGCCGAATATTATCAACAACGACTGCAAAGGGCATAGAGAACAAGAGTTTTGACGGCTTTGTCGTTGGCGGAGCATCGCAAGCCGAGGTAAAGCGACTTATGGAGCGTGAACCAGACTACGTTCTGTCGGGCTTTAAGGGCGATATATACTCTATAGGTGATGGCACGGAATTGTTTTTCTATTATGACGAAAACGACATTGTAAGCCGCATTGTGCAAAGGGGCGTCGGCAGCAGCCAAGAACCGTGGAGTTCTTCCTGGATGCCTCTCGCTGAACTTCCAGTCGGCTATGGCGCATATGAAAACATAGAGCAGGCTGTTTTGGAAAACGTGTATGTCAATGTTCAAGGCGCGGAGATATACAACCAGAATATGGTTGATGTCTTTTATGAAAGTGTGTTTGCTGGCAATGCGGCTTTTATGCGCGCAATCAGCTATACCGTTGAGGGAGATCCGATAATTACCGACTATGAGTGTCAATCACCCCATAGCTAAAAGCTAGGGGCTTGGCAATAAGCCCTGATCGGCTAGCCTAAGCTTCCATCGAGAGGCTACGCTGTCCAAGAATATATAGGTACTCCGGGGCGTTTGCTCCAGCCCCGGATTCTACGGTTTGTGGCTGAACAGTCCTTAGGGGAAGGGACAGTGCTGCAGGCATGCAAAACCTTGGAACAGCATTGGCGAAGGGCAACCTGCCCTAGGAGATAGGGATTTATAGCGGAAGGATTGCGCTGCTGTGGTTTATGCTCTGAACAAGAATGGAAAACCCCTGATGCCTACAAAGCGCCGCGGGAAAGCAGGGCATTTGCTAAAGGATGGAATGGCTAAAGTTGCAAAACTTGAGCCATTTACAATCCAGCTACTGTATGATAGCGCGGAATATACTCAGCCGATAAATCTGGGAGTAGATGCGGGAAGCAAGACTATTGGAATTTCCGCGACTACTGAGAAAGAAGAATTGTATTGCGCCGAGGTGAAATTGAGGACTGATATAGTAGATTTGCTTTCGACGAGAAGAGCTTTCAGGCG
>JAISZB010000205.1 GCA_031269465.1 Clostridiales bacterium
GATAGGCGAAAAGGATTCATTTTCGGGAGGCGCTCAAGCGGAAGCTTCGACGTGCGCGCGCTGGACGGAGCAAAGCTGTCCGCTGGAACCGGCCGCAAAAAACTCAAGCCTTTGGAGAAGCGCAAGGCAATGCATGCGGAAAGGGGCGCGCGGCTTCCTCCCCATGCCTAAAGGCAGGGGTATCCGCGCAGAAGGATTTGTCCGTGGCGGAGAAGATGCAACTTTTTTATAGTATGGTGTCTTATATACGAGGAGGATATAATGGATACAATTAGAAAAGTTGGTGTTTTTGGAGATTCAATATTGAAAGGAATCCAATTGGATTCAAAGACAAAAAAGTATTGTGTAAAAAATTGCATTGATCTTGAAAAGATTGGAGAAAAACATTCAGTTTCCATTGATAATTTTTCTATGTTTGGTTGCACCATACATAAAGGCAGCATTATGTTACAACGCCGTCTTGAAAAAAGGGCTTTTGATATTGTTGTTCTTGAATATGGTGGAAATGATTGTGATTTTAATTGGAAAGAAATTTCTGAAAGACCTTATGATAAACACATTCCTAATACTCCGCTTATGGTATTTATTGAAACGTATAAAAACATGATAAATATTTTAAGGGGAAAATGTATTGAGACAATTATTACAACATTACCGCCATTGGAACCGCAAAGATTTTTCGATTGGTTTTGCAGAGACCTTAATAAAGATAATATATTAAAATGGTTAGGGGGTGTAAATACAATATATAGGTTTCAGGAACAGTATTCTCATGCAATAGAATATATAGCTTATGAAACAAACACACTTTTAGTTGATATACGCAGTGCATTTTTGAGAAATTTCAGAATTGATGAATTATTATGTGAAGATGGTGCACATCCAAATTCATATGGACACCAAGTAATTACAGATGTTTTTTTAAATTTTTCAAAGACTAATCTGAATAAAATGATATGGTCGAAAATATAGCCTCCGTGCATCCATGCACGGCGCTTCTTAACAGGTTTTTACTTCGCATAACAGGACTGTTTACGCATCGCCGCCAGTAGGCGGCTCGGGCTACGTTTTGTCAGCCCTGGTCTTTGTTGCGCAAACCCTTATTCGGGCCGCCAAAATGTCGTAAACAGCCGGAACTTTATTCAAAATCCACTCAGCGCTGACACTTGCTGTAGCAATAAAAAACACATGAAATCTGAGGCATCATAACAATAAAAAACAACTTCTCCTTTCAGAACTTATAGCCTCGGAAATGCTTAAAATAAATATTTCCGAGGCTATTTTCTTGTCCGAAACAGACCTTGACAAAACAGCCCGAACGGCTTGTTTTTAGGTACACTTGGAAGTGGTAAATCGTTCAGCGCAAAACGTGAGATAATCAATGTTTACCTTATCACCGGCGGCGACATAATCATATCAGACCCGGAAGCGGAGTATTTTCCGCTTGTAAACAGGCTTGGCGGCCAAGTCATAAATGCCCTTCGGCGCTGGGCTTCGCAAGCTGCGGAATGAAAATGCTGAAAGTAGCGCAGAATCCATATATGAAAGGGGCCGTTGCGGAGTAAGCCTAAGCCCATAAACCTGTCCTCGTGCGAGTTGCAGCCCGCTTTTTCAAAGAAACTCAAAAAAACGGGTCCTTAAACTTAACCGGGTAAAATGATAAATAAAGTAAAATAATCATAGCTATTCCGACGGTTTGCAAAGTGACTGTCATTTTGAATAATTTTGTCGTTAATGTTGCTATATTTATCCATATGATTTATTAAAACATATACATCATCTATGAATTTTATAAATCATCGATAAGTTTTGCAAATTTAAACATATATTCTCTTCAATTTTAAACTTTGCTGCAAGAATTTTATGCTCTTTTGACTGGCGAATAATGCAAATATAGTTGTCGGAACAGTTCCAAATAATCCAATGAAATCCACTTATAATGAAATGGACGCAGAGTTAACCCCGCTTAAGTTTAAAGACCAAAAAAACCTGCCGCATCATTCCGATCATTTCCTTTGAGAGCGCATTGCATTCACGCATCAAGATTTCTCCGGTTTCAGCGTGCAAATATACCGCTAAATATCAAATGTTCCTTTTTTTGAGCTTGATTATCCATTGAGTGGCGCGATTGATAATTCGCCTTGCTATGAGGCGTCTTGGTAATATCATTAATGGACGAGAGAGACAGTATGCTCTTAAACGCTTCAAGCCCGGTTCTTTGAATTGGTTTGCCATAATCATCTAAAAAGCGTGTGACTTCAGGGTCGTTTACCCAGTTGCAAATATCGCACCTGCGTCATCTGCAGTAAACCGTTGCGGAACAAGCCCCTCAGTTTTGAGAGTGACGGTGCCTTTGCATGTTATTTTAAGCTTATTCTTCAAAATCTTCACTCCTCTTTTTCAACTCGCCGTTATTGTTGTTCGTTACACCTGTACCTTTCCAGACATCTAGTCATGCGCCGTCCATTGATGATGTGTTTTCAAGACAGCCGTAATCAACAGGGAATGCAAGCTGCGGGTATTTTAGATGCTGACTGCCCTAGGGGCGGTCAATGGCGATTTTCGGTTACGCGGCAAGTTTGTCTATGGCTTGCCAAAAGGAGGGGTTATACTTGCCGCTTGTACTTTCGCTGACCAACCGCTTAACTAAGAATAAGCACGGGTTATCTTCGTTCCATAGCGTCTTGAAGATTTCAAGAGGAATAAAACCCGTCTTTTTATAAAATGCCCTCGTCTGTTCGTACGGCTCATATTAGGCGGAAGCATCAAGCGTTTTAATGGCAAGGCAAAAAATAACCATTATCCAAACAATATCTCTCGATGGCTTCCAATAGGCGATGGCCGATTCCTTGCTTATGATATTGCTCCAATATGCCCAAACTAAAAATATGGGCGGTATATTTTTGTGAATTTTCAGCGCTGCAAATCCGATAGGCTTATCCTTGTCAGATGTCGCAAAGAATGGATATTTCCTGTGAATAACCGATTTCTTTTCTATGTCCTCCGTCGGCTGAACCACGCCGGAAGAGAGTGCATGGTTTTAAATGTGATTGATGTTTTTTCATCCGGAAGCTCAACTGCCTTTATTGCGATCATAAATCCTCCAACAACTTTTCCAACGCCGCAAGTAACCGCCCAAGACACGTCGCGCGTCACGGTAATGGCGCGTATCGCCCGGGCAAATCGGATGTCGATTCTGAAAGTATTTGTCTTTTAGGAACTTGATTATATAATCGCTAAATATAGTCTTCAATATCCAACTTATATGCATTTGGTTGCTAATAGATATAAAGTGATTTTGAGATCCAATTCTTTGGAAATGCAAACTTAAAATTTATGCATCCACTGTGATCTCTACTCTAGAAAATATATGCTTTTTACGGATTATCTGTATTTTTTTAGCTGCGGAATTGTTCTTGTTTCTATTCAATATATGCTAAAATGGAGAAAAGCATATTTGCCCCAATCGTCACACCTGCTATGCTGAATTTCACTCAATGTTGCCTAAGGTGCTTTTCTATGAAAATCAGTATATATATCTGAGGCTGGCAGATTATCCAGTCTTGGACTCTGATTGTAATAATAGATAAAGGGAGTGTAAAAAAATGGAAGGCAGAACGATAATCGGCGAGAATAAAGAGATACTGGACTTGCCCGTAGAAAGAATCAACCCTAACCCCTATCAGCCTCGCAAGCTCTTTGAACGCGCAAATTTAGAGGAGCTGGCGGCTTCGATACTGGAATACGGAGTAATGCAACCCATTAGCGTGCGACTGATAAACGGCCGCAGCTATGAGCTGGTATCAGGAGAGCGCAGGCTCAGAGCTTCACGTATGGCAGGATTGGCTACAATCCCAGCCATAATTGTAAACATCTCAGATAAAGACAGTGCTGTCCTCGCTATCATTGAAAACCTGCAAAGGCAAAATTTAAGCTTCATGGAGGAAGCTGAGGGTTTCCAAAACCTGATTCTTGATCATAGCTTCACTCAGGAGCAGCTGGCCAAACGCATCGGCAAAAGCCAATCCTCCATTGCTAATAAACTTAGGCTGTTGAAGTTGCCGAAAGACATACAAAAGCTTTTAACCCAAAGCAATTTGAGCGAAAGGCATGCCAGGACTCTCTTAAAGCTCAATGATGAGGCTTTGCAGAAGGAAGCGATTGCCAAGATAAAGTCAAATGATCTTACTGTGAAAAAAACTGAAGAGCTGGTAGAGAGACTGTTAAAGGAACATGGAGAGAAAGCGTTAAAGGCAAATACGCGCCATTACATAAAAGATATTAGGATTTTTACGAATACTATTAAGCAGGCTTTGGAAATGATGACTCAGGCTGGCGTTTCGAGCAGCTATGAAATTGAGGAGACTGAGGATGGATACAAAGTCGTCATACTTCTTCACTATGGCAGATAACATGTTTTTTGCGGGAAAGGCGCCGCTTGGGCTTTGCTCTATAGCGGGGCCCTTCCCGCATTTTGCATGACGGTGAAAGCCTTTGTTTTTTGCTATAATATACGGAATTATAGCATAAAAAAGAGATTAATTGCATGTATTGTCTCATTATCCTTTGAGTAATAATATAAATGCATTCAGCAATTCTTCAAAATAAGACTTCCTGAAATCGATAAAATGTGCTATACTGCCTTAGAGGATGCAACTTGCATATAAACAGCAGCAAATGTTAGCTGGAAGACTTTTCTATAGGAAGATATTGTGTTATACTGCTTAAGGGCGAATGTATTTCTGGACTCGCTGTTAATCGTGGAACGCGATTTTAGATGCTGCCAGGCCCTGCTTTACGCAATCTGGCGAATGTTTTTGGGTTGTTTTGAGCATTCACTGGAACAAAGAGAATTGCCTGGCGCAAAGCCGGGCCAAGGACGAGGAAACGCCTAGGCTAAGAATGCTCTGAAAATAATAGGCGCGATGCGTAAGGGGACGCATTTCAACGCGTTCTAAAAAGCGGCATAAGCACCGTCAAGCGCGGCAGCGCTGAAATCTTAAAAACGCTCTCAAAATTTCAGCGCCGGTGGATTTTGTTTTAAACGCCTGATGACAGTATGGAGAAATTTATATGTTTGATTTACTTGCATTTTGCATCTTTTAAGCTTGAAATTTCATGACGCCAGAAACGCCTTTTTTTTGCCTCTTCCGCCTTTGGCGGAAATAAGAATGAATGCAGATGTGCAAATGGATTTTGAATATGGATTATTCACTTAAGCGAAAAATCCCCAAAATCGGCGAATCGCCTCCATTGGCGTTTGCGTTTTGGGCATGACTGAGGCCAAGCGGCGGCTGCACAGCCTAAGCAAGGAAATGGATGTTTCGTCATCGCCAGAATCCCTAACACTTTACCAAGTGAGGAGGTTTTCAGCCTCCGCCCGAACTTCAAACTAAAACAAGGAGGTGCAGACCGCTGGCATTTCTCAACTTGCGGCGGTGAATATGAAGGTATCTACAACCGATATTGTAAAGGTTGGCATCCTAGCGGCAGTCAGCGTGCCGCTTATGCTTTTCGATTTTCCCTTGCCATTTTTCGTTCCTTTCCTTAAGATAGACTTAAGCGATGTTCCAGCAATGATAGCTGCCGTGTCTTTAGGCCCCTTGCAAGCGGTTTTTACAGAGCTTATCAAGAATCTGGTGAAGCTTCTCATTAAGAACGACACCGGAGGGGTGGGGGAGCTGGCCAATTTCATCGTTGGCTGCGCGTACATACTGCCGTTGAGCCTGGTCTGCGTAAACAGGAATAAACACAGGTTCATGACGCGCACGCATGTAGTGACAACTGCGCGCTTTGCTGTTGGAGCTTCTCTAGGCGCAGCCGCAATGGTTGCGGTTGCCTGCCTTGTGAATTACTTCGTCCTTATTCCGGTGTACGCCGCCGTCTTCAACCTTCCGGTAAGTGAAATGGTAGATATGGGACATGCCTTGAATTCCAGAATAACTGATCTCAGATGGCTGGTTTTGCTCTCAATAGCGCCGTTTAACCTTATCAAGGCCGTCGTTGTCTCTTTGGTGGGCTATGCAATATACAGGCTATTCAAGCGCTTTTTATGAGATGGCATGTTGTCGCGTATGGAAAGCTTAATCGGGCCTTAAATGCCGTGTTCGGGATAATATACTCCGCGCACGCCGTTTAAGGCCCAATTAGGATGCGTTGTAAAGCAGCCTTAGCTTCCAAAGTAGATATTGCGCGCTTCTGGAGTGTATTCGTTCTTATCGTCATAAATAATCAAAGGCGAGCATACCTGAAGGGCCGGCTTGCCGTTTCTTCTCGCATCTATAAGAATGAGCATTGGAGGCTTTGAAGCGGAAGACTGGACGAAGCGCAAGCGCTTAGGCTCGAATCCGAAAGCTCTTAGAGCGCAGGATATATCAATTAACCTATCAGGCCTATGAACCATGTAAAGACTGCCTGAGGGCTTTATGAGCCTTGAAGCCGCTTTTATTACATCCTCCAAAGAGCAGGAGATCTCATGCTTTGCGCGCGCCATGTAAAAGTCGTCGTTTTGCCGTCCGCATCCGTCTTTTATGTATGGAGGGTTTGCCGTGACAGCTTCGAACTGCTCTCCGGAGAGCAGGGCTGGAGCATCTTTCACATCGCCTTGGATGATTGAAATCTTTCCTTCGAGCTCATTGAGGATTACGCTTCGCTTGGCCATTTCCGCGCATTCGGCCTCAAGCTCTATTCCCACGGCTCTTTTGATGCAAGCTTTGGCGCTCAGGAGTATTGGAATTACGCCTGTGCCAGTGCATAGATCCAATACGCTTGCATGCCTTTTGACAGAGGCGAAGCTTGAGAGCAGCACTGCGTCGATTCCGAAGCAGAACCTTTTAGGGTCCTGTATCAGTTTAAGCCCATTTCTCTGCAAATCCTCCAAGCGTTCATTTTCATGGACGATAACGCCGTTTACAATCAAAGCTCCACCTCCCTTCTTGCCTTTGGCGGCAAGCGCGGAAAAGCTGCGCCTGCAGGCGCAGCTTTTCCGGCTTCATTGCTGAGAGCTCTTTCCCTTTGTGAGAACCTTCACTTCCTTGAGCGCATAAAACCCCACAACTGGAACATCGCCAGGCTTTCTCCGCACAGCGGCCTTTATCACCTGCCGAAGGATATTTATGGAGAGTATGTCGCCATCCCCGTCGGGAGTGCGAACAGGGTCTCCTACATTTGGAAGGTCTTTATTCAGGTATTCGTAAGTCTCCTCTTCGTATTTCAGGCAGCACATAAGCCTGCCGCATATGCCGGAAATCTTTGTGGGATTCAGGGACAAGCTCTGCTCCTTTGCCATCTTTATGGATACAGGCTGGAACTCGCCTAGGAAAGTGGCGCAGCACAGAGTCCGGCCGCATATGCCGATGCCGTTTAAGATCTTTGCCTCGTCTCTTACCCCTATCTGGCGCAACTCAATTCTAATGCGAAAAATCGACGCCAGCTCCTTTACCAGCTCGCGAAAGTCAACGCGGCCATCGGAGGTGAAGTAAAAGATGATTTTGTTCTGATCAAATGTAAGTTCAACCTCAATAAGCTTCATGTCCAAGCCGTGGGCCTTGATCTTGTCAAGGCAAATATCGAAGGCTTCAGCCTCCTTGCCTTTATTTATGACTTTTTGGCAGGAGTCCTCTTCTGTAGCTATACGAATGACCTTTTTAAGAGGTTGTATTACATTCTCTTCCTTTTCCGGCCTTCTTCCAATTTCAGTATAGCCGTACTCAACTCCTCTGGCGGTTTCCACGATTACATTTACACCTTTAGGTATATCTAAATCGTCAGGATCAAAATAGTAGATCTTTCCGACCTTTTTGAATCTAACTCCTATTATATCAACCATTATGCCCGTTGCTCCAAAAAATACAGCTTCATGCAGAGCGGCTGCGCCGCCTTGGAGCCAAAGCGGAGCTTTGGCTTTGTACATTTGGGGAAATCTATGCCGCAGCAAGGCGGCATGCCTCGCGTTCTTTTCTCAGAGCAGCTTCTCCTTTCTTCTTTAAAGCGATAATTGCTTATGCCTCAACTATACTGCTTTTCATATAAAATTACCTTTTTTGGAGCTTGATTATACAGCTAGCGCGAAATGCCGGTACCGGAATTTCGCACCACTCAATGGACAATCAAGTTCCCAAAAAGGAACATTTGATGAAAAGGGGCGTTTATATTATATGAAAATTCCTCCCTGCATTTGAGAGAAAATCTGCATATAATGACTAGCAGTAAAAATATACAATATTGGAGGGTTAATCCACCTCTGCTTTACATGTTGATTTGCATGTGAAAGTCCCTATTTTGAAGTCTAATAGGTGAATATGACTGCAAATCGGTATATTATCCTGCTCCAATAACACAGCTTCCTAATGCTCACCAACGTATATACTGATTTTCATATGTTAATTCCATGGCAAACTGATTTTCTGCCAACCGATTTTTTAGAAGCGCTCGATAATCAAGGCGCACATAAGAGCATTATACAGTGACGAGCCATCCCCGTGCGTCCCGCAGGTTCAATTGATTATAGCTTAGCAGGATCATTTTTGTTTGTCAACCATATATTCTACAAAAAAGCAACGCATTAGCGCTATAAAAAACCAGCCCTTACGCGCAATCATTAAGACATTGCCAATTCATCGCACCCCTAAAGAGGCGGGCGATTTCTTGGCAATCGGTTGTTAAAGCCATAATATACCGATTTTCATCAAATGTTCTTTTTTTGGAGCTTGATTAACCATTGAGTAGTGGTGCGATTGATATCGGCATTTCGCACCACTCAATGGTTAATCAAGCTCCAAAAAAGGTAATTTTATATGAAAAGCAGTATACTGCAAGAGTTTGTTTCTTAAGCTTGACAGATCAGCGCAACGCAAGCAGCATCATCTCTATTGTGAGCTGGAAATTTGAGTTCTGCTTGAGGCTGCGCTTTGCTTGCCATACGGCGTCGAATTTATTGTAAAGGGATTGCAGGTTCGTGGCCTGCGCTTCCGCGTAGATTTCATTCTTTTTATCGCTCTGCAGCAAATGCCTGGCAGAGCCGGTCTCTTTCATCACTATGACATCTCGGTACCAGTAAATGAAAAGATCAAGCATATCTTGAATGTTTTCCCTATATTTTTCAATATTCGAGAACAGGGAGAAGATCTCCGGGAGATCAATCCTCCTGAGGGCCTGGATCATTGATATTGCTTCAGCTCTCATTTCCACAAAAGCCTGGGATCCTGATATTTCGGCAGCCCTTCCTATGTTTCCTTGAGAATACGCGCAGTAGAGAGCGGCGCTCTCCTCGTCCGCCCCGGCTTTTCGCAGGTAGCGCTTGACGGCTTCATCTGACAGGGGCCTCAGCTTGAATGAAACGCAGCGCGAGACAATGGTAGGAAGGAATTGGCTCATATTTTCTGAAAGAAATAAAAAAACAGCGTAATCCCTCGGCTCTTCTATTGTTTTTAGCAGGGCGTTTTGAGCTTGGGGCGTCATAGTATCGGAAGCTTCGACTATAAATATCTTGTATTTGTAGCGGTACGGCTTTGTCTCCGTATTTTTCGCTATTTGCTCGCGAGCGTCGTCAACGCCTATTGACTTGGTTTTTGTGGCTGCAACGTATATAACGTCAGGGTGGTTGCCGCTTTCAAAGACTCTGCAAGAAATGCAGCGCCCGCAGGCGTCGGCTGCGCCTTCTTCGCACTGCAGGGCCTTAGCGAAGGCGTTGGCTATTTTGGTTTTGCCTATTCCCTTGGGTCCGTCAAAGATGTAGGCATGGGAGACTTTTTTCGCGGCTATTGAGTTTTTGAGGTTGGCTATAATCGACTCATGGCCGATTACTTCGCTGAAGCCGGACATTTAATCGCCTCCTTCGCCCGCTACGCCATTATATCCAGAAGCAGCCCTTGTATTTCGTTTACCTTTTCCAGAATTGCAAGATGATCATTTTCTCTAGAGAGAAGCTCCTGAGCCAAGCTGTCGAGTTCTTTGTCCACAAGCCTGACTATTCCGTACACTCGATGGCGTCCGCGCCTGTCCAGGAAGTTTTCTCTCGAAAATTTATGAGAGTGCGTTACGACTTCATTTATGAAATCGGAAATGAGGCTTCTGTATTTTTTCATATCCTTTATGTCCATGTGATCAGCCAGCTGCTTTCCATGAACAGTTATTTCGCCCATAAGGCCGTTGAGCCTTTCCGCCAGATTTTCGTCGTCTACGCGGTTTAAAGTGAACTTGAAATCCCCGCTTTCAGCTCGTTCGGACCTGGGTTTGAATTCTGCGGCTTGCGGGCTGGAGATCTCTGATATTTTCATTGCCATAGAAATTCTCCTTTGGAGTCAAGGACTTTTATAGCAGCCCTTTACCATTATAATATCCGCAAGAGGCGCGTCATATGCCGATGCGCAGCATGCCGGACGAGTTTTAAGGCGGAAGAGGCTAGCGCCGATGGCATGTCCATTTCAATAAAAAACCTATGCGGCCTCGCCAGGAAGCCCGCAATGGGTTTCGGCCAGTGAAGCCCGCATAGGAAGATATATAAAAAAGCTTGAAAGAATGCGGCAGATCAACTGAAAGATTGGCTTCACAGGGAGAGTTGCGGCGGTGCGCAAGAGTCGAGGAAGGCATTATACCTTTTTGAACTCTTCCACGTTCAAGACGAAAATAGTGGCGCCGCCTACGGTTACCTCCACAGGGTATGGGACATAACTTTCGGTTGTGTTCACATGCGTTGAATTCACGGATGTTATTTGCTTCCTGCTCTTGCACTTCTTCTCGATAATGTCTACCAGTTCAGGGATGCGCTCCTCAGACACGCCGCAAATGAGCGTCGTGTTACCCGCCCTCAAGAAGCCGCCAGTGCTGGCTAATTTAGTTACGGAGTAGCCTTTTTCATTGAGCAAGTCCATAATGTGAAATGCATCCTCATCATGAATGATTGCCATGACAAGCTTCATAAATTAGTACCTCCTTTTCGGATGCCGATCTTTATGGAGCTAGTATATCATAGGGAAGGCGTTGCCGCAACCATTCAGACCACTTTTTTCAGAATCAGCAATTTCTGGCCTGGATAGATCTTGGCTGGGTTTTCGATGTCATTGACTGCAAGGAGCTCATCTATTCCAGTGCTGTACTTCTTCGCTATCTTCCAGAGGCTGTCGCCCGCCTGAACTATGTAGACAGTCAGGCTTGCCATATTATCCAGATATGTCGGGTCAATGTCCTTGAATTCGATGTCGGTTATTACGTCCACGCTTTTCTCTTCTATTACCTGAGTGTTGAAGGTAAGGAGGTATCTGACCTCGGTCTCGCGCTTGCTGAGCATGTTGAAGGCGACATGGTCTATGGAGACGTCGAGGTTTATGTGCATGTCTGGCTGGGAGCCTTTTGTTTCTATGACCTGCTTGAACGGGATGACGGTCTGGAAGTTGTAGAGAGGGGTTTCATCGCTTTCAGCCACATAGAGGATGTCGGCGTTTATTATGCCCTCAGTTGCGATTTTGTCCTCGATGACCTTCACCTCATCTAGAAGAGCCGCGCCTTTGACCCTGAAGATCTGAAGTATGTCAGGGCAGCCGTTGTCTACTTGGATGACGTCTTTCACAGTGGTTTGGTTGCGGTTCCGGCACACGAGCCTCGGATATGAGATCTCGGACTTCGAAATCAGCAGCTCCTGGTCGGTTGAGTAGGCGTCCGAGAGAATCTCAACGGCTTCGGAGCTGTAAACCTTGAGAGTTACGCCTATTGACGCCTCTAAGTCGATGACTCGGTCTTCCCCGTCGGCATCCGGGCGCACCTGGACATATTGATCTAAAACTGCGAGGGCTACATCGGCGAACATGTCGTCTCTGACTCCCGCTACATCTACTGAGCCGTTGAAGGGAACTTCATTCTCTATGAACTCGACGAAGCTCTCTTCATCGTCTCCCTTGAAGAGCGTTGAAACCAAAAGCTCCCCTGCTATATTGACCCTGCCGTTGGCGACTCTTATGTCTTTATTGGAGATCTGGCTGCTGCACTGGAGAATCTCTCGTATGTTGGGCTTTGACGCCGGGATTGCAATCTGATCCTTCACCGTGAAGCGGTCCAGTTTGTTTTCCACTGTCTTGTTGAGGTTCAAGGTGCTTTTTAGCAACTGATTCGCTGGAATGTCATGTATATCCGCCACAACCTCGGACACGTCGGGATACTCCGCCGAAACGCTTACATTAACGATGGCGCGGTAGTTTATCTTGCGGTCGTTGAGCATTTTGTAGTCTATGTTCGCCAGCTCCGCCTTCGTGTCCACCCACATATCCTTTGTTACGCCTTCGAGGTTGATGAAATCATCAATGGGCGCGCTTACTCCCATTGAGCAGATGGGCTTGTCGGCGCCTTTGGCGATGTAGAGCACATCCAGCTCCAGCTTGCCGATGAAGTTTACGCGATCGTTTGAAACCTCTGTCCTCTCAATGGACACCTTCGCGTCGGTTTGGAGCATGAGAGTCATATCCGGCTTTATGTCCGGAACTATGATGTCGCCTTCCAGCAGAATCTGGGTTGACTCCGGCGCCAGGGCATGATCCAAAAATACCTTTTCCTTGATCAGTTGGTTCTCCATGAAACATCCTCCTTGAAAATTGTATGATCTAAAGCTTAAGGAACTGCGCTTTTTACTCAAACAATTGCAGCTCTTTTGACAATACAATATATTAAAGAGGAGGGTTCATTATGCCTGGACGAAACAAATTATTTGCTTTTTTCAGCCGGAGCGGCTAGGATTCTCAACGAGCCTCAATCAGCGTGGGAGATGCAGGAAGCGTAAACGTGTTATGGGAAACTGAGGCATTTGACTAAAAAGGCTTATGGCAAGAAAAGAAACTGCCGATATAAAACATAGAAGGGATGGTGACATGCTCTCACCGCCTAAGAGGCGGGAGCTTCTCGCGCTATACGCCTGTCCGCGTAAGAACTCCACGAGCCAGCCCCGTGTGTCCCACAGTTGTTTAGTACTGTCTTTAGGCAGCCTTCAACATACGCAAAGCCTCATTTTTGATGTTTATAGCCTCGTTTATGCCTCTGTCCAGGATATTGCCGCAGCCACAAATAAATGTCCGCTCAGATAATGGCAATACGGTTTTTTTCGAGCCTCAAACGGAACATGTTTTACTAGTGCTGTCGCTCTTAATTGCGTGACATGTTTTTAGCCTGTAAAATGCTTAATTATAGCCCAATAGGACTGTTGCGCATTTAAGACTGTCTGCACTAGATGGGAACCATCTGTCAATTTTTATCAATCGTTTCCCTTGTTCGTCCAGCTTGTATCCCAAAAGCCGGATGAAGATCCCCCATCCATTGTCATTCACCGATTTTCCAAAGTTCAAAGCCTGTTGCATTGCTTTCATGCTGAGGCTTTAGATTGCCGCGCAATCATAAGCATTGGCTGTCTGCCTGGATTGTTTGTGCAAAAAATCTCTTCGCTGATTGGCAATACGCGCATGGAATCTTGAGATTTTCCGTTTTTGCTTATAATAGTTTTTACTGTATTTTTTCATGTTTGATAGTGTTCTTTGCATTCTTGCGAGTTTCTCTTGTGCACGGCGGTTATATCTTGGATAATCACCATGCGGCCCATCATTGGATATGTATAGCTCCTTCATCGAAAAATCTAAGCCAATAACGTTCGCGCAATCTGAAGACCTTGGCGATTCATCGCGCCCCTAAAGAGGCTGGCGACTTCTCGGCAATCTATGTTAAATAAAGGCATAATAGAATTGACTGAAATATGCAGGCAAAAGAAAAATGAGAACGCTGTACCTTTTCTTGAATATGATGTATAATGACGCTGAGGAAGGCAAAAAGAAAGACAAACCGAAACCTCCTTCCGAAGCTTTACAATTTGTCTCCGCTAACATTGGATGTTGGCGCGCTTTTTCAAGCGGCTTGAGGAACTTGGCTTGAAACGGAATAAAGCCATAATGCGCAGTTGGCAGCATGAGAGTCTCAAGAAATGCGCGTTACAGATAAAGATAGGCATAATTGCTAGCTGGCGCCGCCTTGAAAATGAGGCGGGGTGAGGCGGCCGGAATAGATTGGCAGATTGCAATTGCGCGGCGAATGCAGAGGTTGCTAATCGGCAAGCGTGATCTCAACAGAATTCGTCAAAACATCTGTATAGCTAAAAGACAACTTGCGCATGGCGCCGTCGTTCTCCATAAGTTGAATGGTAAAAATACTTGGATATACATTAGCTATTACGCCTTCATTTATTACCGACTTATGTCGGCCTTTATTTGTCTCAAGTATCACCCGGCTTCCAATTCTGCGTTCAATATCTTTTTTCACGTGGATCACATCATTCTTATCAAACACATCGGTCACCTCGCTTGTATTTACAGATCTACCACTCGGAAGGGGAAAAACTGCGAAAATCAGGAATTCCTGTTACCATGCGGCAGAAGATCCATATAATAAGAGTATACCATAAACAAAAAGAAAAGTCAAAATTATAGCACAAGCAAATTATTCCTGTCAATAGTATTATTTTACTTAAATTCAACCATGGGTTTTGCGTAAAACTTACAAAACCTCATCGAGCGCATCGCCAATAGAATCATTTATCACGAGGCTTGCCAAGCGGTCTGCTGAAGTTGCTGACTTATTGATCAAAACCAAGTCTCTCCCAGAAAAATAATTCAGCAGGCCCGCAGCTGGATAAACGACTAAAGATGTGCCTCCAATGATCAGCATATCAGCATTTGAGATGAAACGCGTTGCTTCATCAAGAATTTCTTCATTTAAAGCCTCTTCATAGAGCACTACATCAGGCTTTATCACTCCGCCACAAGCGCAATGCGGCACATCCCTCGATTTTAGTACATATTCCGCGCCATATGAAAGCTTGCAGTTTCGACAGTAATTTCTCTCTATCGAGCCATGAAGCTCAAGTACTTTCTTGCTCCCAGCCCTTTGATGCAATCCGTCGATATTTTGCGTCACTACAGCTTTTAGTTTTCCGCGCTTCTCGAGTTCCGCCAGAGCCAGGTGGGCCTTGTTGGGCTTAGCTTCCAAATGGAGCACTTTGGATTTATAGAACCTGAAGAACTCATCCGGCCGTTCATCGAAAAAGGTTCTTGAGAGCATTGTTTCCGGAGGGAAAGAAAATGTCTGGCTATAAAGCCCGTCTTGGCTTCTGAAGTCAGGTATCCCGCTTTCAGTTGATACGCCGGCTCCGCCGAAGAAAACAATGAACTTGGATTTGTCTATCTTAGCTTTGAGCTGCGATGCTTTCTCGCGCATGATTCCACCGCCTTATCTAAATGCGCCGCATATTGCCTCCTGAAGGCGAACCCCTCATTAATGCTCATGGTAGCGGCGATAGTGCAGAAACTATAATGAGGAGTATGCCTCAACCCTTTAAAGGAGTATGCCCTGGGCGATAGGCTGGCCCAGGCGCGGCAAAGGATTCAGAGCGCTTGCTCCACATCCCCTTAATTATAGCGCGTTCAGACTGGCTTTTCCAGCAAAATGGCTGTAGGCGGAGTATCAATTATATTTAGTATTGACTGTTCTTTGCATTTTGTTGCATGCTTTGGTCGAAAATTTGTCAAAGCTGGAAATGCAATTGAGGCATTCTTGCTCAATATTCCTTTGGCGACTGAGATGCCGATTCTTAATCTCAAATGCATGCGGATTCGAAGCCATATGTTTGGGCGCCAAACAGCCCAAGCCCATAGGCGAAGAGAGCGGACATGCCGATGCGCTAAACTGATTCGCCTATAAAAGTGATTGCGGGGACGGATTTCTCAGCGCCTAAATGGATAATCCATCTCAGCAATTGCTGCATTTGAGTGCGAATCAGCATATCAAGCGAGCTGACTGCGAAGACTGGCTATCAGCTTTCACTTCCTGCAGCGGATCTTCAAAACAGAGCTTTCCTGAACCCGTTTGCATGCCGCGCATTAAACGCGCCGATTATCCGGGTGGACAATCGGCGCGTCTTAATGCGATTCGCAGTCAAGCGCCCCATGGTTGGAGCCTGGCTTATCGCCTGCGATCCGTATAGTCAAGCAATGACTTCAAAGCGCTAGGATGCTGGATGCGCCAATTATTGAATTGCTTTTTTCTCATGAATTCATTTCCTGCCAAGGACATGCTGATTTTTGCATGTCTTATTCCTATTGAAGGCCAATGGCTTCATTTACGGGAACCGTAAAGATAATTCCTTTGTTTGGTTCATCAATGCGCATCTTATCCCTGATGGAGGTTACGATTTTTCCAGTCAAATCCTTTTGCGCGAGTATCATCACCATTTCTTTCTCAGGTTCTATCGCCATGGCGAAAACGACGCTTGCATCATGGATTCCCGAGCCTCGGGCGTTAATGATGGTGCCGCCTCTGGCACCCGCTGCTTTTCCGGCGGTTACGACGTCTTCCGCCAATCCCTTATCGACGACCGTAAAAATGGCGTTGTACACGGCTTCCATCTCCTTATTGTCATCTTTGCCATACTCATAATGCTTGAACCCTAAAAAATGCGTTATAGGACAAGAGAATGCAATGCCATGGTTCGGCTTGCTAAAGTGCATCTCTGTTGCTATTGAGTCAATTACTTCATGCGTCAGCTCTTTTTCAACGCACATCATTACGAATTCTTTTCTGGAATCATTCAAATCCAACAACTCCAGAATCTTGTTGCTTATCGTGCCTCTGCCCATGCAGATGGTGCCGCCTCTGACCCCATGGCGCTTTGCTATTTTAAGCGCCCTTGAGCCTTGCTCGACATTTACGACGCAGCATATCAAACTAAAGTTCTTCAAAGCCTTAATCACCGCTTTCTGGCAATTGGCGCGCCGCTCTCCATAGGCTCGGCGTCGTGGATAGCCGCAACTGGAGGATCATTGAGTTCATAGCATTCAAAAAGCTCAAGAGGAAGAGCGCCTCCACTTTCTGCAATGGGAATCTCGTCGTCTCCGTCCTCGGAATGATCTATCTGCTCATCTGCGGGCTCCTGAAGCCTTAGCGCTTTGCGCGACTTGTACTTGTATATGAGGCCCAGAGTCTCCAAAGCGATTATCGGAGTCATAGCGACAAGAGCTATCATTCCGAAGGCGTCTTTGAGCACATCCGCTCCAGGGATTGATTCCGCCACCCCTTGAGAGAAGGCCAGAATGAATGTAGCAGTCATCGGCCCTGAAGCGACGCCGCCAGAGTCGAAAGCTATGCCCACAAACAGCTTGGGCGTGATGTAAGACATAGCCAACGCGATTATATATCCGGGAAGAAGATAATGCCAAAGCTGTATGCCCGGTACTATTATCCTGAGTATGGACAAACCGATGGCAAGCCCTACGCCTACCGACAATGTCGCAAGAACTAGAGTGCGCTTTACGTAGCCGGCCGTGACGGATTCTATCTGCTGGGTGAGCACATGAACAGCCGGTTCGGCGAGAATTGTAACTACGCCGAGGATAAGCCCCAGCAAAACCGCAAAGCCCTTAAAATCCAGCGATGCCACCCAAATGCCCAAAGACGCGCCTACGTTCATGAACCCCATGTTCACTCCCGCCAGGAACACGGTCAATCCGAGAAGAGAGTAGAGCAGACCCTTGAGGATTTTAAAGAAAGCCTGGCGGTTAAGATGAAGGACGGCAACCTGGAATACGATGAAAATGGCGACAATAGGGGCGATAGCTACAAACGACTCGGAAAAAGCATGAGAAAGATAGTAAAATGGGGTCAGCTTGTCCGTTTCAGCGGATGGCAAAACCCCGGTAAGATTCTGCGCTTTCTTGAAAATCCCCATCAGCAGCACGCCGAGGATTGCGCCGGTGGAAGTCACTGCCACGAGGCCGAAGCTGTCTTTTTCAGAAGCCTTGCTGTCTCTTTTTAATGATGAAACGCCGACTGTAAGGGCGAGAATGAAGGGTACAGTCAGCGCTCCTGTAGTCGCTCCGGAAGCGTCGAAGGATATGGCGAGGAACTCTTGCGAAACTAACAGAGAGAGGGCGCCTATAAGAAGATACATCAATGTGAGGAGTTTGTACAGAGGATAGTTGTAAAGAATTCTGATGAAGCCGGCTGCAAGCATGATGGCGATTCCCGCAGAAACGACAAGAAGGATTTCATGACTGGCAATTTTGCCTTCTGTGACAGCTCTGACCTGCTCGGCGAGAATCTGGAGATCCGGCTCGGCTACGCTAATGAAAAATCCAAGCACCAAAGCGACGATTATGATTAGCCATATGCTATTCGCCTTTGAGAGTTTTGAGCCTAGATGCCCTCCCAGCGGCGTGATGCCTATGTCTATGCCTAGAAGAAACACTGAGAGCCCGATGACAATAAAAGCCGCTCCCACTAAAAAATCAACTAGCTGCGCCCCTGAAAGCACATTGCCTGCGAGATTGACAACTACTACGATAACCGTAATCGGCAGTACAGAAAACAGCACTTCCTTGAACTTCTCGAGTATTATGCTCATCCAATCACCTCCTAAAATATTATATAATAATGTGATGACAAAATCGTGTAGAATTATGACATCGCCGATGAATATAAAAGAAGTGCATGAATGAAACCGAAAATCAAGAGAAACTCTGCAGGCGTGCAAAATGCCGACGCGCTTTATCTTATTCTGGTTATAAACCCCCCTCCATATACCTGATTATCCATTATAACGCGAAGCCCGCGCTGATTTGCATTCGAACCCCAATGAAGCTGCGCTTCACCGCTAATGATGAAAGCGGCTGAATATAGCAGTCTGCTGTCTAAGTTTATCGTCAGAATTTATCTGATATCAGCGTTTAGGCTGGTTTTATCAATCCTGCGGCTGCTTTCGCAGTAAAGCTCCTGTTTTGGAGCTTGAGAGCGCTGCGAGTGCGATATGCCGATAACGGCATTTCGCGCTAATTGTACAATCCGACCTCAGCATCGTAACTTGTGGGTGCAGCTTAGTATACATTTAAATCGGTATAGCATTCGCTTTAAAGCGCTCCTGCCCCATGAATGTATTTTTCAACGAGAAAGCCTATTGCATTTTCATTGTTGGTCTTTTCGATCGCGACGTCTGCGGCGGCCTTGGCCTCAGGAACCGCGTTGGCCACAGCTATTCCAAGCCCAGCTTCTCGGAGCATCGTGAGATCGTTTAGATGATCGCCGATGGCAATTGTTTCGCTTGGCGACAAGCCTAAGTGATCTCGAAGGAAAGCGAGGGCGAAGCCCTTGTGGGCCTTGAGGTGGCAGAATTCCAAGAGGTTCGATGAGGTGAAGAATAGGTTCGCCTTTCCGTGGACAAAGCTCTCCATATTGCTCCAGACAGAGCGCAAGTCCTCGTATTCTCCAACAATGAGAACCTTTGATATGTCTGTTTTTATGTCGGAAAACCTGCTTGCGTGAGTCAAGGGCATCTTGGCAAGGCGGCTGTAGCGCAGCGTGAAGGAGTCCGCGCTCTCAGCATAGAGGGTATCGTTTACATACACTAGAATGTGGGCGTCATGGCGCCTCAAGGCTTCGACTATTTCAAGCGCCAAATCCCTGTCCAGCCTGTTCTCCAGCAAAACCTCATGGCTGTCGGTTTTGTACACCATGCCGCCGTTGTAGCATATGCCGTAATGGCCGGCAACATCAAGCCCCAGCTCCCTCTCGAAATATCCCAGCGACACGTAGGAGCGGCCGGAGCCTAGAGCGAAGAGCGCTCCGGCCGCTTCGGCATCAGAGACCGACTTCTTCACAGAGGGCGTTATCTCTGACTGGTCGTTTAGCAAAGTGCCGTCAAGATCCGAAACTATAAGGCGATAAGACATGTAAACTCTCCTTTTTCAGCTGATGAGAGGCTTTTTAAACCTCTGCGCATCATGGAAGCAAAAGCATGAAGGGGTTGCAGAAAAAAAGCTGTTTTCAAATATGAAAACAGGCCTTTGACCAAAACTGCCGGAAGCCGCACGCCTCTTTAGTCGACAGGGTTAATCCGCAAGGCTTTAAGATTGCGGGAAATTTGCCTCTTAAACGGAGGACTGCGCAGTTTCCGATTGCGCCGGCCTTTGACTTAAGTGCGAGCCTCGCTGTTTTGCATATGAAACCGCCTGTTTAGAAGGTTGACTGCACAGCGAGTGCGAAATGCTGATATCAGTCGCGCCATGAAAATGGACAGTCAACCTCCTATGCCGATTTGCTGTCAAATGCATACTGATTTTCATTGAAAACTGCCTTTTTTAGAGCTTGATTATCCACTGAGGGTACGAAATGCCGAATCGGCATTTCGCACTACCTGTAAGTCAAGCTCTAATATAGGAACTTTAACAAGAACTCAAAGATAGGGACATTGGACTGCGGCATATGAATTAAGGCAGGCTCGGAACGCGCGCCTGCCTTGCTGGGTAAATCAGCCCTTTGGCAAAACTGTCCCAGGCTTGGCGCCTGCAAAGCCATTTTTGCCTCGCAGATCTGATCGCCAGCAAAATGCAGGGCGGCATATTATGCTGATTTGCAGTCATATGTACCGATTTTGGAGCATGGTTACACACTTTCGCTCTGTATAATCGAGTTCCAAAATCGGAACTTTCATATGCAAATCAGCATATAATGATGCTCAGGTGAAGGATGCGATTTCGCATCTTGACTGACACTTTCACGCATTAGAGCAAAGCCCCAGAACAGGATATTTTATATGCAAGCCAGCATAGACTGATTCTATCACATACTTATTCTCATTGCAATTGAGGAGAGATGGGCAGGCTATTGCTATACCGATTTCATATAACGCTCCTTTTTTGTTGATTATCCATTGAGCGGCGCGACTGATATCGGCATTCGCACTCGCTGTATAATCAAGCTCCCGAAAAGGCAGTTTCCTATGAAAACCAGTATACATGAGCATGCCAGACAATAGAAATAAAGATTCTTGCCTATATTCCCCTTAAAGAAAAGCGGAATTCTATTGGGGTTGAGGGAAGAAGAAACTCTCCATGAGTCTGCGCTCCCCAGCTATTGTCGCCGCCTACGCCCATTTGCCTCCAGTTTACCCTTACGATCGTGTGGCAGGATTCGGGAAGGTCAGTTGCATGCATGGCATTTTCCAACTCGAAGGGGGAGTAGGCGAGGGCTGAGAATTCCATATCCTCTCCGCAAAATAGCAGTCCTCGGCCATGGCGATCCGTCACCTTGGCCCATCGCACTTTGGTTTTATTCCCGGTCTCCTGCGGCCTCAGGTATGAAGCCGCCTGATCTTTGACTAGTCCTTTGTAAACTCCAAGCTTGGCCCCTTGCTGCCTGTCAATGTATGTCTCTTCCGGTCCGTTTCCGTACCATTCCAGATTTACAAGCTCTGGCGGAAGGGTGAAGAGCATTCCAAAGGCAGGGCGGGGAGGAAGGCCGCAAGTTTCATCAGCGGAAAGAGTCGCTTCGACAAAACCGTCTCCGTTGAATTTCCATATTACTTGGCAAGAGCTTGATGGAGTTGTCGGTAGGGAGTATATCATTCTGACTGAGGCCGAGCAGGAATCGGCATCGACTAGGCTGGGGCTTTCGACGCATGCCGCGTACTGGCTGGCGATCTTCCACTGTCCATGCCTTGCCGGCATTCTGCATCCTCGGTCGTTGTCTGTCGGCGCTCTCCAGAAATTCGGGGTTGGAGGCTTCTTAAGCATTTCGCGGCCTGCGAAGCTATATGAGACAAGTCCCGGCATCGTGGTGGAAACGATAGCCGAGAATCCAGCGCCTTTAAACCCTAGATTATTCATGCCGCTTATCACGCGCAGAGGCGCATTCACACTGGGCTTGGATCCCGCAACTTTGAAAATTTTCTGTCCAAAAGCGATTTCATGACCCTTTAGAGCCCATTTTTCGTCTTTTCTCAGGCGAATGCTTACAGTCAGCACATATTCTCCAGGCTCTACGGGAAGCGCAAAGGGAATTGGGAAAACTTGCGTCTCTTGAGGCGCCGCGGACGTCTCTAAAGGGGATTCGGCAATTTTCTTCCCTTCTTTTTCAAGAACCGCTACGCATGAGAAAAAGCTGGAGTTGGTGAAAAGGCTGCGATTTCTCACTGCTATTTCATTTTCTGTAATGCTTACTTTTATGTTAGAGTATATAAATTTCACTTCCTGGCACTTTGGAGATTCTATGCGGGTTGCATGCATTATTCCATTGCCGCAGAACTCATTGTCAGAAGGGCGATCTCCGAAGTCTCCGCCGTAGGCGAAGAACTCCTTCCCGTTATGATCTTTCATTAAGAGAGTCTGATCAATGAAATCCCAGATAAACCCTCCTTGGAAAAGCGGCTCTTTTTCCCATAGGTCGGAGTACTTATTGATGGCTCCGCAAGAGTTTCCCATGGCATGGGCGTACTCGCAGAGAATCATTGGCTTTGTCCGGTTGTTTTCGAGAAATTTAGCGACGTCGTCGGCAGGCGTATACATCTGGCTCTCTATGTCTGATGTTCTATCGTACCTGCGATCCGAGTAGATGCCTTCGTAATGCACAAGCCTTGTAGGATCCGAGCTGCGCAGCAGCTGCGACATCTCGAAGATGTTTTTTCCCCCGAAGCTTTCATTGCCGCATGACCAAATCAGAATGCACGGATGATTTTTATCGCGCTCAAGCATATTGCGCGCTCTTGCCTTGACTGCTTCAAGCCATTCCGGCTTGTCGCCGGGAACGGCGTCTGATATGCCCATGCTAGAGAGGCCCCTCTGGATACGTCTGCTGATTCCATCCCATATTCCGTGGGATTCCAGGTTCGCCTCGTCAATTACATAGAGCCCGTATTCATCGCAAAGCCTGTAAAACCTCGAGTCATTCGGATAGTGTGAGGTTCTGACCGCATTTATGTTGTTGCGCTTCATAGCGGCGACGTCTTTTTCCATGTCAACGAGGCTTAAGGCGCGTCCATCAAGAGGCCCGAACTCGTGTCGGTTTACTCCGTGGAATTCTATGCGCCTGCCGTTTAGCTGCATGATTCCTTCTTTGAGTTCAAAGCGCCTGAAGCCTACTTTCTCTGTTATCGTTTCCAAGACCTGCATGTCTTCATCGCGCAGCTCCACCAAGAGATCGTACAAGGCGGGAGACTCCGCGCTCCACTGGGAGACATTGGGAATGGATGCCCATATGATCTCGTATTCTCTAAAACCGTTTTTATCGGTGCCCAGCTGATGGCATGAAAGATCCTCTATGCGGGAGGCGGCATTGCCGTCTCGGGAGATGGTCAGCGCAGCGTATTTAGGATTATTTGAGATGGCCATTTTCACCTCCAGCAATCCAGTTTTATAGTCGCCGTCCAAATTTGCGGTGATTTTGACGTCAAAAGCGTGGACTTTGGGGGTAGTGTAAAGGAAGACGCTTCTGAAGATGCCTGAAAAGCGGAAAAAATCCTGATCGTTTATCCAGCAGGAGCCTGGCCATTTGTAGACTTGAACGGCCAGCTTGTTCTCTTTGCCTGGGAGGTAGAATGGAGTCAGGTCGAAGTCTGCGGGGGTGAAGCTGTCGGACGCGTAGCCTGCGTAGCTTCCATTTAGCCATACGGCGAAGGAGGATTCTACGCCTTGAAAGGATATCTTTAAGCTTCCGTCATGCTCCATGCGCTCAGGCAAGGTAAATAGCAGGGCGTAGCTTCCCACGGGGTTGAAGGCGGATGGGATTTCGCCCGGGGCTATATCTTCATGTCCGTCCCACGGATACTGCACATTTGCGTAATGGGGCTTGTCATATCCTTGAGTTTGAAGATGGCCGGGAACCCGGATGTCATCCCACGGGCCGCAATCGTAGGAAGTTGATTCAAAGCCTGGGATGGCGCTTTGAATGTTCTTGGCGTAGTGGAACTTCCATAAGCCGTCTAAAGGGTGAATGAAGCTGCTCACGCCTGCGACCGCTTCTTCTAAGCTTCGATAGAAGCGGTGGTCGGAGTGCGGGGGTATGCGGTTTTCCTCGAAAAATTCCGGGTCTTTTATTCTTGCGGGATAAAAGGTCATACAATTCCTTTCTATGCCCGGCTGCGCTTTTTAGATCAGGTTTTCTAAAACTCACGCTTAAGGAAGAGCTGGAATAAGCGCTAATTAAAATCTCGCGCAGAGGCAATTAAGAGATTGAAATGGGATTATGCGATTCAACTGCTGTACAGATTTGCATATGAAAGTTCCTATTTTGAAGCTTGATTATACATAGATTGTCCCAAACAGGTGCATTTGACAAATCGGTGCATTATGCTTTTGCGATCCATATCCAGGAGAATATGATTATCCGCTTTCAATGTGAGAAATGCCGATAACGGCATTTCTCGCTCGCTGCGCAATCAATCTACAAATCGGAGCTTTCCTATCCATATCAGTATAGAAGTATATCATATTTATGGGAGCAAATAAAGAGCTTGATTTTGCAGGGCAGAGGTTTAGCCATAAGCTCAAGCGGAGGGAAGCGCGGCAGAAAGCTGTGGAAAGGAGGCCGGCGGATGTTTCTATGAGCCTGCATTTCTGTCTCATAGCTCCGCGCGTCAGGCTAGGCGACGGAGTTGCAGACGTAGGGTCGTAGGTGAATGCTCCGAATTTCAGAAAGTGACGATTCCGATTAAGTATATTATTGTGTAGTGTATGGATGCATAACAACTGATTGCGAAAGTCATAGCTATGGATGTTTTTTGAGGTTTTGTCTTATAAATGGATGTTATATTGATGTCTAAATATATATGAAGGTGATAGTTTGGACTGGATTAATGAACCCTTAGAAAATTTACTAAAGGAATATGTGTTATCAGATTCTGCAGCGGAAATCTCTGTTCTTAGGCTATATGCAGGACACTTTAACGCCCATTACATAATGCAATAACTGGTGTTTAGTGGTGTCCACAATGTAGCTTCGCTCAATTAGAATAAATTGAAAATATCGAATTATACTACTTAATTGAATAAATTACAATCAAAAATTCTTATCCGGTGTACAACTGAGATAAGGAGACGGCTGTATGAAAACCCACAGCGACGCGCCGAACGAAGAAGAATTGAGGAAAAGGCCGGGACGCAGGCCCGTCCCTCCCGCCCCGGCCCAGGCGGATCCTGGGCTTTCGCCAGTCAGGAGATACTGGCTTAATGCTGGATTTCCGTATATGCGGAGCTGCCTCCGGGATTCATCGGCATGCTTTCGATTCTAGAGGGCAGCATTCACCCGCAGCTTGTCTACTATACTGCTTTTCATATAAACTACTATGAAGCTTCGCTTCACCACTAAGGATGAAACCATCACTTATTTAAAGTTTTATTTCCGCTAAAATCGGCAAAAATATGGAAGGCAGGATA
>JAISZB010000209.1 GCA_031269465.1 Clostridiales bacterium
TATCCTGCCTTCCATATTTTTGCCGATTTTAGCGGAAATAAAACTTTAAATAAGTGATGGTTTCATCCTTAGTGGTGAAGCGAAGCTTCATAGTAGTTTATATGAAAAGCAGTATAGTAAATGCCTTGCCGCTGAATGCCGCGGCATGGCATTTTAGATGTTCAGTCCTCTCTATTATGCAGAATTCAGTCATCTCAACGTGACAGCGCATATCGCGGAAACCGCTTCGCAAGGGAGGCACGCGTCTCTCATCGACCGTCGCGGATGGTTGCCGGCTGCACTCATAACATCCTTAAAGCGGGCGCCGTCGCGTGGAAGCCGCACAGCAGCGTTTTCCGCCGCAATGCGGGCATGCGAACCCCTCCGGCCATTCGCTTCGAAAAGCTGCTGCTCGCACGCTTCTGCACTGGATAATCTTTTCGGGAACTCTATTCTGTTAATAAACGCTTGCGATGATTTATTTCATATTATTTTGCATGGTTTTTTATAAGCCTAATTACATTAAATTCAAGAGGACTGCTAAACAGCACAGAATTTATATTCATTCAGCATTATATGCAGAAGAGCATTCAAGTGTTCCTATATTGAAATTGCACACCTGAATGCATGCGCTTTCAGGCTCCAAAATCGGAGCGTGCAATGCGTAGCATTGCATCTAGTGCAGACAGTCTTAAATGCTCTACAGTCCTATTTGGCTATAATTAAGCATTCTACAGACTAAAAGCATGTCGCGCAATTAAGCGCGACAGCACTAGTCCGGTTAATCCAAGCATTGAGCCTTACGCTTAAGGACGAGCCATGGCTTAGAACCTTTTTATGCAGTTACGCAGTCACCTATTTTGGAGCTTGACTGCCGATAAAGACGATGCGCAGTCAAGCTCCAAAGCAGATACCTCATATGCAAATCAGCATCATAGTGGAACGGTTATTTTGAGACGCTTGCTATCACATGAATCCTTAGTTTAGTCACTGCTTTTTCTTTAGGGCTAAGCTCTCAACATCAAGACTCCCTGCTTTTCCTCAGCACCAGAAAGCACAGCGGGCCTTCAAATAAAACTGAAATCAAAGCCCCCTCCTGCTTGAAGCCGGCATCCCTCGCATAAAGAATCCTCTCTGCGGCATAGCCGCAAGGGATCTTAATAAGCGCCTCATGGGCATCATCATCCTCTGATCCTTTCGCCCAAACGGAAGCGCAAATATCGCCGCAATCCGCAACCGTCGCGAACACGCGGTGCTTGCTAAGGCAGCCGAAGCCTTCATCGTCAATGAAGCGCCCTTTAAGAAAGAACTCCTTGAACTTATTTCTAAGCGCCACATAATCCCTTATCATGGCATGCGTGCTTCCATCGGCATAGCAGGATTCCTTCACATCAAGAGGCTTGAACTGGGCCATGCTGTGGCACAGCTGGCGCTTGTCGGCGCAGTGCCCGGTTACTATGCGATCCGGAAATGCATAAAGAAACTGCTCCGGCAGGAACTCTCCGATTTGCCAGGTGAATTCCTCGCCGTGCCCTTGATTTACATCATAGAATTGATTGAATCTCTCATGGCAGCCTTCGGCGAATGTATGGAAATCAGGATTTATGTCCTTATGCGCAACGCGCATGCCCTTGAGCTCCTTCTCCACCCCGGGCAGGAAATTGGCGCTGGGCCGCGCGTGGCCATGCGCGGGATTGTAGCAGAACGGAGCGAGATTGCAGCTTATTTGATCCTCAAACATTCCGTCAGCTCTGTAATCTCCCGCAATCCTCCCCGCGACTGAAGCCATGCGGGATGCGTATTCTGGAGATCCGGGGCAGGAAACGGCGAATACGTCGCCGCTGTCATAGCTTTCATGGCATTCATTGCCCAAGGCGTCCCAGACTGCCGCGTTTTTTCCTCCATTTTGGTAAAATTCCCCGTTGATGTCAATAAGCCTCGCATTTACATAAAGGCTTGCCTTTCCGCCCTGTGCGTGTATGCCTGCAATCCCCAGGCACAGCTCCCGTTCAGTTCCCAAATCCAAGCACGGCTTATAGCTCGGGAATTTCGTGTCATGGCCTTCATCGTGCCACCCCACCAGGAATAGATGATCCATTCCGGTTTCGCGCTTCATCTCCAGGCAGGCGCGCTCTAAATCGCTAAATCTCAGCCTGGGCCCTCCCCAAGAGTATTTCATCACCTTTTCAACCCATCCATGATAGCTTTCACGAAGCCAGTCCGGATAGTCCGGCGTTTTAAACGCTTCTTTCATATGGCTTGCGTAAAGCTTCGCAGCCTCATGCCAGCCGCCTCCCGCCAGGGATAAAGAGCATATGGGAGATGTCCAGCTCCCGCAGCGCAGGAAAGGATAATGCTGCGCCCAAAGGCCGAGGCTGTATTTGCCAAGCGTCTTGCCATGAAAAGTCATGGTATCGTCAGACTCGCTGTAAACCGCCAAGTAAAGGGAGTTGCACTCATTATATAAAACCAGGTGCTGCATAGCCATGATTGACGGGTATGTATAAATGACTTCATTCGGAGCGTAGCGAATGTAGTCCTGCGCAAAGCGGATGGAAGCGCTGGTGGAAACATCCCTAATGGTTTTCGCGGGCTGTCGCAGATTATCTCCCCATGCGCTGGAAAACAAGAGATTGTCATACGTCGCGACATCATCTTTTCTTACGAATGGGTATGCTATAGACTCCACAACCGCGTCTCCTCGGTGAGTCGCCTTTATGCCGGTAAGAAGCTCGGCTGCCTTTGGATTCCAGCTGATCTCCACATCAACTGACTCCGATCCGAATTCGCCGCTGTAAGCGGCAAGCCATTCCTGTCCGTTTTGCCTTGCGGATTTCAAGGCAAAGGCCGTGGAATCGTACTCCTCTTCTTTTTCCTTCCATTTCAGCTTTACGGCGAAGAGCTTAGCGCTTAAGTCAGTTCTCCATGCCTTGCCGTTTTCAAATGTGAACTCAATGAAGCTTCTCATAGCTTTCCTCCTTTGGGTTCAAATGACGCGCGCCGGAAACCTTTGGCTCCCGGCGCGCGTCATTTAAGGTTCTTCCTGCTCCCTGCCTGCTTAGCTTTTGCTCTTTAGCGCGTACCATGCATCGAACTGCGCCTTGTATTCGGCGACGACTTTATCGTATCCCGCCGCTTTCATGGCGGCAACGGCCCTGTCATAGCCCTCGTCAAGGCTTACAACCCCGTACTTAAGAGGATAAATGCTGGACTGTATTTCAGCCAGGCAGGCAGCGTATTCCGAAGATACCGGCTCGCTGTTGAATTTGAAGCCGACCGCCACAGATATGACCGCGTCCGGATTCATTTCAAAGACGACAGGCTCTAGCTCTTTGGGAGCGGACACAGAAATGCGCACCAAATCTTTATGCCCCATCTCCCAATCCCCAAATGAATACTTCGACAAGCCCGCGTCGTCTAAAATGGCTTCAAATCTGCGGTTGCCGCTGTCAATCCAGTGAATGTCCCTCAAGCCGTAGTTTAAGAGATCATAGTTTTCCTGAGCCGAATACAGCCAGTTGAAGAAAATGACCCCGCTTTCAGGGTGGGGGCTCGTAGAAGACGCCGCATTTGCGTTCATGATGACCCACTCCCCGAAAAACCGAGGCTTTTCAGGCGCGGGCAAATACGATGCCATTTCAAAGCCAGGCTGTACGCGCCTGATCTGCTCGAGCGCAAACAAGTCCGTATCGAAGCTTTTGCCTTGTTCATTGAGCTGGGACACTTTCTCATGAGGATATGTAAGTATATCCGGATGGATAATCCCTTTTTCGTACATAGTCCTGTGGATTTCGCAGTCCTTGATGAATTCCGGGGTTTCAAGCCACGCTTTCACAGTTCCCTGCTGATCTACGAAAAACATATTCTCAAGAGCTACGAATGGAGAGCTTTCAAGCTCTCTTAGAAGCTTATAGTCTGTAGTCGTATTGACCTTGGGCCAATAGCGCAGCTCAGGATCTTTTTCTCCTTTAATGATAGTTTCATAGGATTCAATCAGCTCGTCCATATTGGCGGGGTTTATGGAAAGCCCGTATTTATCGAAGAGATGCTTGGGAAGCTCAATGTAGGAGTGCTTGGAAAAATCCCTGTAATATACGGGAATGCTATAAATGTCCCCTCCTATGGAGGTGCATTCCCAAATGTCTTCCGGAATAAGCTCCTTAAGCTTCGCTCCGTATTGATCCAGCGCGTCGTTTAGCGGCGCCAGGGCGCCTTTGGCTACATACGAGGACGAAGGGACAAAGTCCTCCATAATATGGAGCAGTTCAAACTCTTCTCCGGTCGATAGCATAATGTTTACTTTTTGCTCCCAAACATCCCAAGGCACATATATGCGGGAAAAGTTCAGGTTGACGCCGTCCGCTTTAAGCTTCTCATTTATCGCGGCGTCCACAGCCGGGGAATCCTCCGGCTCGGTGCCGGGCACCACATAGCGGCACGGCAGGATCTCAGCAGGCTGTGAGCCTTGGCTCTCCGCCTGCGCCGGGCTGCCTGTCTGGGATGAAGCTCCAGGTTCAGAACCTGCGCAGCCCGATGCCATTAAGGAAAGGATCAGGCTCAGATAAAAAATGCCGAAGTATTTTTTCATGCAAATTCTCCTCGCTTTCTATAATAAATGCGGGTTTGCGGCTAGCTTTGAAGGGCTTTAAAAGCAGGCGCATTTAAATGCGCCTTGGATTACCCCTTAACGCCGCCTACAACCAATCCCTTGACGAAATACTTCTGCAAGAAAGGATACAAAAATATGATCGGCCCTACAGTCAAAATCACCGTAGCCATCTTTACGGACTCCGCCGGAAGATTTGCGGACGAAGAGCTGGCTGAATGCATTTGAAGATCACGGATCATTTGAATTTCCGATTGCATGCGAAAAAGCATGTATTGAAGAGGATAGAAATTCTTGTTATCTACAAGCATTATGGCGTTCCACCAGTCATTCCAATATGCAAGGGCGTAGAACAGAGCCACGGCGGCAAGCACCGGCATGCTTAGAGGAAATGATATCCGAAAAGCTATCACGGCCTCATTCGCTCCGTCAAGCTTGGCGCTTTCCGCCAGGGAATCAGGAAGCCCCGCCATGAAGTTTCTAACCAGAAACAGGTTGAACGGGCTGAACATCAGAGACGGCACTATCAAAGCCAGGATGTTGTTCTGCAGCCCCAGAAATCTGCAGACCATGTACCAAGGCACAATGCCCGCATTAAAGAGCATCGTGAAGAAAAAGAAAAAAGCCAGATGATTCCGGTATTTGACGCTTTTATTAGACAGCGTGAACGCGCCAAGCGCCGTTACAAGCACAGCAGCCGCAGTACCCGCCGCTGTGATGAGAATTGAAACGCCGTAGCTTCGCAAAATGGAGAGTCCATTTCTAAACACCAGTTTATATGCTTCTACGCTCCACACTTCAGGCAAGAAACTGTAGCCGTTTTTAATGATGCTGGATTCCGACGTTAATGATACGCAAAAAATCAGTACCATTGGCAAAACGCAAAACAGAGAGAATATCAGAAGCCCTGACATTAATGCCGCCTGGACCGCGTAAAATTCAATCCCTTTTTTCATATCCCTCCCCCTTAAAACAAAGCCGCGCTTGGATCGCGCCTTCGTACAATCCAGTTGCTGAGAAACACCAGCGCAAAACCCATGAACGACTGGTAGAGCCCAACAGCCATCGCCTGGGAAGGGTCTCCGGTTTTTCTCAAAGCCCGAAAGACGTAGGTGTCAATTACGTCTGTAGTGGGCAGAAGCACGCCGTTATCTTTTACGATTGAATAGATCATTCCGAAGTCGCCGTAGAAAATCTTGCCAATTGAGAGAAGCGTCAGGATGGAGACTGTAGGAAAAAGCAGTGGCATAATAATCCTGCGGACAACCTGTAGCCGTCCCGCTCCGTCTATAATCGCAGCTTCAGAGAGTTCAGGATCAATGCCGGTTATAGCCGCCAAATAGACGACCGTCTGCATTCCCGTATTCTTCCATATCCTAAGAAGAACCAGAAGATAAGGCCATGGGGCGGCGTTTGAATAAAAGTTCAATGGATTAAGCCCTAATGCCTTCATCAGTTGGTTTACGACTCCCAAGTCAGTGGCGAAAAGCGCGTATACGATGTAGCTGGCTATAACCCAGGAAATGAAAGTAGGAAATAGGAACGCGGACTGGGCCGCCTTTGCAAACAGCTTGCCCTTGACTTCGTTTAGAGCGATAGCCGCAAGCAGGGGTATGACTATCCCGCTTGCAATAATGAACAGAAAATTCAGATACAGAGTATTGGCGCTTATCTGCAGGAATTTTGGAGACCTGAAGAAAAACTCAAAGTTCTTGACGCCGATAAACTCGCTGCCAAAAAGCCCTTTGCGGTAATCGTACCTCTGGAATGCTATAATGATGTAGGGCAGAGTCATGTAGCCGAATGCAAATGTGTAGAGCATTGCCGGAAGTATAAGCAAATAGCTTAAGGGATTGCGCGCAATGTCTCCTAAAAAGCCTCGCTTTAAAATCTTCCTCAATGAACCGCCTCCTCGAAAGCCTATTTCATATGCTGATTTGTTTATGAAACTGCCTGTTAGAAGCTTGACTGTACAGCGAGTGCGATTGATATAGGCATTTCGCACCTTGAAAGTGGACAGTCAAACTCCAAAACAGTTGCTTTTTTTTCACATCGGTCATTTTTTCTGGCTTGATGCCCAAAAAGCGCTTTTAAAAACTACTGCCCATATGCCGCCAACCATGCAGGCTGCCAGACGGGCTGCCCATTCTAGCGCCCCCGCAGTGCTCAAAGCCGGAATCTACATCTTCGAGCATTGTTGCAACTAAGACTATATTACTGTGGATGCTGAAGAAGGTAAATTTCAAAATCTGAAAATGGTTTCAATAAAAGATGTTGAAGCGTTTCAAAATTCTCTCGTCATTTCAAATATGGACTTTGAAATAACAATTTCAGGCTATAGTATTTTGCATATGAAGCTGCCTGCTTTGGAACTTGATCGTGAAGCGAAAGTTGACGCAAACTCTATATTATACATTTGTACTCGTTAGAGGTCTAATTTTCCATTAAAGCATTGTATAATCAGACTCAATATCAGAACTTTCCAATGCAAAACACAATGCATAAGTCAATAGGTCTCGAGATGCTGCATCACAGAGTTGAATTAATTGGTTATTGATATTCTTCAGCAATTAGGTTAATATTTAAGCATATTTCATGTACCCTGCTGATTTTAATGATATAAGGCAAAAATATGCACAAGAAATCAGGAGGAAGACGATATGCAGAGATTTTTTGCAAAAAAACGGCACTTTCTCAAGCTGGCAGCCTCCTATCTCTTAATTGCGGCGATTATAACCACCGGCCTCTGCCTTTTATTGTACTATTATCTCTATCAAGCTCTGCGGAATGATAATCTTCGAAACGCCCAGGAAGCTTTGTCGCACACAAGCTACATCGCGGATGTTTTATACGAGCAGGTGACGCAAATCGGAAGCTCTCTTCTGTCTGACTTGAATGTCGCAGGAATTCTGGAGCAGCATGAAAGCCGCCCGATAGAGGAGTACGGCGTCTACTTGGATATAAAGCGCCTTCAAGCCATATACCCTTTCATCCAGGATGTGATGATTGTAAATATTGACAGCAAAAAGCTGCTCTCAAGCGAATACGGAACCGCCTTTTCCGGCTCGGATGAAATCATCTCTTTGCTGCGCCCTCATATTTCCATCCAAAATTTCTTCAGTTCCCTGTCCCTGCCACGATGGAGGCAAGACGGCGACCCTATGGAATACAGCAACAGCCTCGCATTTTTTTACTACAGGAGCAGAATCTCGGGAATCCGGGAGGCTGTTGTCGTCTGCGTAAAAGAAGAATACCTGAGAGGATTGATCCAAGAGGCTACGGTAAATCCCAGCGCGAGAATCTTCATCCTCGATTCCGAAGGCCTAATCATTTCCCATGCGGATAAAACGCTCCTGGGACTTCCTCCAGCTGAAGACGCCCCCGTTTCAGCCCGGGCACTTCAATCATCAAAAATGCAGGATTCCTTTATAACCAAGCGAAACGGCCGAAGGGAATCTGCCTCATACGTAAAGAATGATCTCTTGGGATGGATATTTGTCAGCGTCACAGACTACTCCGAGGATATGCTTCCCATACAAAGTCTGCTAAATGCGCTGTTTCTATCCAGCGCCCTGCTTTTTGCGGCAATGGCCGGGCTGTCCGCTTTTACTGCTAGGCGGATGTTCATTCCGGTTAATGCGGCAATGAACTCATTGGAGCAAAGGTTGCATGAGGCTCTCCCGTCAATATCAGGCATGCAGCTGCATATGGCAATCAGCGGCCTGCCTCCGCGCTTCCCGGATCTCCTGAACGACTTCAACAAGAGATTCTTCTTCGCCCTGGCATGGAAAATAGATGCCGAGACTGAGGGCGGAAACGAAAAAGACGACGGCCTCTGCCGCTACGCGGCGTCAAATGTCCTGGAGGAAATTCTGTGCAAGGAAGGCGCGGCCGCAAGCGTGCCTTATTCAGAGATTATGATTACGCTCTTTTCTACAGATAAAGGCCTTTTGGCTCAGGATGTCGCCATGTATGCGGAGTCGGCTCTGGATTGGTTTTCACGCCATTTCAACCGAAGCTTCACCTGCGCTGTAGGCGACAGGGTGGATGACGCGGGCAGGCTTTCAGATGCCAGGCAGAGCGCCATGGATCTTCTTAGAAATGAATTCATGCTGGGACAGGACATTATCATTTGCCGCAGTTTGATAGAAAAGAAACTATCCTCTAAATCCCCTATGGAAAGAGGCCTGCCTGAAGCTATCATTTCATACGTCCGCAACATGATCCTTCCCAAAGAGCAATTGAGGAGTTTCATGCTGAGCTTGTCCGATAAGCCTATAAATGTCTGCTTGTTTCATCTGCAATCGCTGGTTCAGCTTCTTTTGCTGGAATTTGAAAGAGAATGCGAGAGCGCTTTAAAGGAGAACCCACGCTTGCAGTTTCTGGCAATCGATCCTGAAAGGCTCTCTTCCTTTGCTGAAGCGGGCAGGAATTTGACGCTTCTATGCGAAAAAATAATAAATGCAAGCCAATTGAGGGTTGAAGCTAAAAACCAAGACGCTGTTCTTCGCGTTAAGGAATATATATTAGACAGGTATAAGGATCCCGGCTTATGTACAGAATCTGTCGCGGAAGCCTGCGGGCTTTCCGCGGGATACTTGAGAAAAATGTTCAAAGGGGCGGTTGGCGCCGGAGTATCTGAATACATTATGGATGTCCGATTGGAAGCCGCGAAGGATCTTCTTTTGACGACTGATAAAACAGCCACAGCCATCTGTGAAGAGATCGGCATGAACAGCAATGCTTATTTCACGACTCTTTTTAAGAAGAAGTTCGGATTGACGCCCATTCTGTTCAGGCAGTCACGCATTGAGAGGAAGGAAAAGTGAATAGGGGCAGGCTTCTCGTATTTAATGTCGAAAATACAACCTGGGTGCTGTCTACTAGATTGTTGCAATGCGAGAGAAATAGGAATCTATATTTTCTGCTGTTTTTATGAAATGACAGCATTGAATTTTACGCCAATTTGAATCGAGTCAAAGATAGGGCAGGTGGAAAGATATTTGAATGGGGAAAGCATTAAGTGCAGCGTTGTAATTCCTGTATATAATTGCGAAAGATTCTTATCAGAAGCGATTAATTCAGCAGCCAGCCAGACGCTTAAAGACATAGAAATCATAGTGGTCAATGATTGCTCTAGTGATCATTCTTTTGAAATAGCTAGCATGGCAAGCCAAAAAGATTCCAGAATACATGTGTTGAATACCCAAAGCAATCAAGGGGTTTCGCATGCCAGGAATCTAGGGGTGCAAACGGCTCAAGGGGAATATATAGCATTTTTGGACGCGGATGACATTTGGCTTCAAAATAAGCTCGAAACGCAACTGGAGTTGCTGGAATCTGCATGTGGAAGCCTGTGCTATTCCGGCGCCTTCTTTTTTCAAGGCGATGGATCGGATAAAGAGATTAAAGTGCCAAAAACAGTGGATGAGAAGAGATTAAGATGGAGAAATGTAATCATCGCCTCATCCGTTTTAGTAGAGAAAAGAAAAATGATGCCATTTCCAGAGGATAAAAAAAACCTGCATGAGGACTATGTTGTTTGGCTAAAAATACTTTCTAAGTACGGTTCAGCTGTGGGGGTAAATAAGCCTCTTCTTAGATACAGGATTACTGGAGGTTCAAAATCGGGAAATAAACTTAAATCATCGCTGATGATATGGAATACGTATAGGTATATGAGATGGCGCTTCTATCAGTATTTCTTCTATTTTATCGCTTACGCGGTTCATGGGGTTAAGAGATATATATTGAAGTGAAGGTGGAAAAAGCATTTGATATGTATTGAAGTGGATCCTGATATTTCACAATTGATTTTAAGTTTGATTTCAAAAGTCACGTTTATATTATTAGATATTTTGTGATTTTTCAAAATGCACATTAGGAATATGTCAGTACAATTTTCAACGGTAGGGATCCTTAAAAGCATGCTGCTGGATCCTTAGCCAGCATCGAGGGGCTTTGCTTCAGGACTCAGCCCTCGGCGGCTCTCTATGAAGCAGACCTTAGAATTTTAGTAGCTATTCCGACGGCTTGCAAAGCGACAGCTATTATGAATATTTTTGTCGATTAATCTGTCACATTTAACCATATAATGTATTTATTAAAACTTTAATTCACATAATGCTGAAATCATGAAAAAAAGATTCTTATATATTAAATTATAAGAATAGCAAAACAATGTTTGCAACGGTGGCAATCCATTGCGAAAGGTCCAATGAGCATCGAACATTAATTTTTGATTTTCCCATTGCAAATTTCGGAAATTGGTATAGAATAAAGTGCACACGACATTTTTTTGAAAGGGCTGCGCTTTATGGCGATAATCGACATGAATGGAATTGATGAAATAGCTGGCGGAATTGGATTGCCAATGGACGGTTTTTTTTCAGGCCATGCTGAAGAGGCAATAAATATGGCCGATGAATTGATACAAGGCTGGTCCCGCAAAAAGGCGGCTTTATTATTGGCTTTTATCTTGGCATAATATTCAAGATGTCTTTGGAAAATTACATTTATTTATGTAAGCCTGACGGCTATAGCATTGAACAATCTGGACTGTATCATATTGATTCTGCGTGCGGAAGAGTGCATGTGCAGATGTATAAAGCAGCTGGCCCTCTGAAAACCGCCGTCTTCGATACAGCAAAGGATTTATTTCCCGAAAAGGCGAATTTCAATGAAAGGTACAAAACCGACTCATTTCGCGAAAGCGCCGCAGGATTTGCTGCTAATACTACATATTCCCAAACTATGGACTACATAAACCGACATGTCGACGAGGCCGAAAAATTCAGCAGCACCCATTATTTTCACAGTTTATTGCAAAATGAAGGGGATTCCCTTGCGGAGGCCATGGACGGCCTCGCCGGCAAAGCGCTGGATGAAAGCGTATTTGACTCTGAAACGCTCCAGCCGGAAGGGCCGCCGCAGCTTGCGCCGGCTTCCGCCGCGGATCCGCGGAATGTTTTTGCGGAAGCGGCGAAGCTGGGGCTGAAAATCGACAAAATCAACTTAATGGACTGCGAAAATCCAGATGAAGCAATATATGCATCCGTCGGCGAGGTACTAGCCGAGGCCCAGATCAGAAAGCCCGGCGATAAGGCGGAGAAACTGGAAAACGTTGCGCCGGAAGCGGAAAACGCCGAAGAACCGGCATTCGGCAAGTGCCAATCAGCAGAATCAGCAGAATCAGCAGAATCAGACGGCAGTTCTACAGAGCCGAACGCGGAAATCGGCAAAAATTCCGATGAATCTCTCATTAGTTGCGGAGGCGCCGGCCAAGAAGCGGCAGAGCGGCCGCTTAAGGCTTTTTACAGCGCAGAGCTTGATTCAAGGAGCAGAAAAGATATTCATGCGGCTGGTAAATAATGTAATAATCTGTCGGAACAGTTCCCAAAAATCCGCCTCTTTATGGCTACTGGAAATCTTACATAGTTAAAACTGCTTAGCGGCCCCATAGGCAACCCAGCTAACTGCCTGTTTTGGAGCTTGATTATCAGATTCTCATTAAAGGATAATCAAGTTTCAAAACAGGAACATTTGTCTGCAAATCGGTATAGCATCTTTTGTTCAGCAATGTTGCCTTGACGGTTAAAAAGGCAAGCCTCTCACAAGCAGGCGTCCGGCTATTTACGTGCGTATGTACGAACGCGTGCCTGCCTATTACATTGGAGGTAGTGGTCGGCGGAAGCTTATGATTACAAAACCTTATCTGTATTTTGAAATACAGAAAAAAAGTATGGTAATTAATGTAATAGGAAATCCAAAAACTAGAAGCACTGCTTTGCCTGAGGCAGAATGATGGATAAACGGCCAAGTAAATTCGTCAGCGCTTCCTGAGACAGACCATAAAGCTTTCCAAGTTACTACTTGCCATATTTCATCAATGTAAGCATAACTTATTTCAATTCCAAGGCCTTCATTTACATAATAAATGTGCGAAAATTCTAACTTAAAACTATAGTATCAGAATATCCTGACCAAGCAATGACTTCGTCAGGTATATGAAATTCCTTAGCATGCATAATTGTCAAAATTGTGCAATTAAGAAGAGCTCCAACCCAAATTATTAGAAAAATTATTATTATAGATAGTGGTATTTTAGGTAAAATTTTCATTTAAAGTAGCCTCACTTACTCACATTCCTAGTAAATATTCCATCGCATAATAGTATTGTGTACAAATATTCCAAATTCTTTAAAGATTTCGAATTTGAGTGTGCTTGTATAAAGGCCTGTGGCTTGCCCCATAAGCCACGGAGTGTGTGATTATTTTTAGAGAGATAAAAGGCCGCTGAAATGGCGCGTAACTGCGAACATTAAATATCTTCTGCGGCATGCTTTCAGCGTCTGGCCGGATCACTCAGTCCACTAGCAGATGCTTCTGGAATGATGCCGCTTTCAGGTACCACCGTGTGCAAGCAAGCTCGACATCCGTCGCTCTAAGCTCCGCCAACATCAAGAAAGCCGGCGTCTCAGACGAATAGGATCTGAAGTTCAGTTTCAACTCAGCATTTTATTGTCAGATTCGCAGCACCGAGAAGTCCTTTCGCAGCAGTGTATATGCAAAGGATTCGCTTCGTAATAATCAAAATGTTTATTTTCTAGAGTTTTGCTTTTCGTAAATTTTCATGTCTTTGATAGATATCGAATATCCGCAGCTTTGGCATTGAAGATAGGGTTCTCTAAAGTCTACATCTCCTCTTAATCTTGTTCCATCAAGTGCAATGAAACTATAGTACTTTGCCTCAGGAGATTCAGAGTTTACTATTTTTGAAGTGTATTTTACCGTTAAAACATGACCGCATTCAGGACAATTATGCTTTCTTATATAAATATAAATTAAGCCTGCTGAAGAAGATCTGTATCTAATAGTTTTGCCGTCTCCCCATGTCGTCACAATCAATAGAAAAGCTATCGACATAATAATATATAAAATGGATTCCATAGTGCGTTGCTTTTCACTCCTAACTTTTTCCTTTCCTCCACATTCATATTTACGCATATCTTTATAAGTAATTTCAATATCACAATGAGCGCAATAATAATTATGCCATATAAGCTTTATATCATTCCAATTGGGTTTGTAGTCAAAAGGATCCCCCAAAAATTCTCTAACCTCGTCTGATTCTTTATCAACAATTTTACTTACTTTTATAGTGCTCAATTTATTTGAGCATAATGGACAGTAGTGTTTCTTTATAAACATACTCGGGCGAGCATGATATGCGACGCTTTTTATTTTCATACGGTATTTCTCCTTATATTCAGTTTTTGAGTTGTTTTCTTAAAAAATACAAGCAGACGCAAATGATAGTTGCTTAAAGCTGAAAAATGCATATATTTATCACAAGTTGGATTATTTATTAAAAAATCGTCATGAAAAAAAGTGTCAAAAGCAAGTAGGCTTATCATAAGTGCTGTTCTAATTGCGAATCCCAATGCAGAATCCTGGAAGAAACAAATAACTCTGAGTGTTGTTAATCCTAAAACGCCATTTTTAAAGCATATTCGCTTTTGACACATAAGAGCGACCTAATACTGGCTAAACGCACTTAAAGGTAAAAAAATATTTGCATTTCAGCTATAATCTAAATCATTCCTTTCACCTTTTTTTTAAGGCAGGCAATTGCCCATCCTTGAAAAATGAGGCAATCAGAAATCGGCGTTATGGCTTGAATCTTATATGAAAGCCGCCGCCTACACCCGCAAGCGCTTCTGCTTTAGCATAATAGCCCTGTGTCTTAAAATATCCCGCTTGAGCGGTAGCGCCAATTCCTCCCGCATAACCGGAAACCCCTAGTTCTATTTCACTGTCGAAAACTCCAAATTCAACTGTCGCACGACCGGAGACTAAGGAAGCCGTTGCCGTTGCCAACAGGCCAAATTCATTTTTATATGCTATTCCTGCTTGCCCTGTGGCAGTTAAAACATCCCCGACGCCTTTTAGGGATACTGAGAAATCACCATTGCCTATGCCAACTTTTCCAAAAGCACTCACAGCAGACGCCTTTGCGAAGGCGCCAATCATCATTCCGTCAATAATAGAATTCTCCGGTTTGGCTTGCAGCCTGACATTGAGTTCGGCATAGCCGGCTCTTGCAAAGCCTGAGCCAAAGAAAATTCCGTTTTTGAACTCACCCTCTACCACCGGGCCGCTAACCATAAGTTTATTTTTACCTACATCATGGTCATTTAGCTGAGCTGATATCGATGATGAATTCCAGTTAAATTCAGCAAAAGCAGATTGATCAATCATCAAGCTGCCATTTTTCAGCTCTCCAGTAATGCTTATTTTTTTACCATTGTAAGAGACTGTCGCATTTGCGTAAGTGACGCCATTCTTTGTAACATTTCCGGTCCATGTCACTGTTGCGCCTTTTCCCTCTGCGTACGCTCTTGCGGCAACTTCCGCTAAGCCCCAAGGATCGACGTATATGATAGGATTGTTATTGCAGTAAGTATGCCAATTCAGTCCGCTTCTGTCGGGGTCTTCCGATAGCATGCGTGAATTTGCAGGGTTATAATATCTAGCCCTTAAATAATACATTCCGTCCAGCGTATTTGCCGCATCTTCGACGTTCTTGACCAGCCTAGCGTCCGCCCAGTCGGTGTGGTCGTTCATGTAGTCGCCGTT
>JAISZB010000210.1 GCA_031269465.1 Clostridiales bacterium
GCCTTCCTGGACGGGGTTCCCGCCCGTTAATGTGTGCGGCATTGCTCGGTCGCCCTGCCTATATATTCTTGGACAGCGCAGCTTCTCGATGGAAGCTTAGGCTAGCCGATCAGGGCTTATTGCCAAGCCCCTAGCTTTAGCTATGGGGTGATTGACCGCCTTTTTACTTAATTCGTATGTAGCGTAGCACAATTTCTAAATAAAGTTAATGGTTGCCGCATTGGGGTGTAGATATGCTTCTCAGCTTCGCGGTTCACTGCGTTGATGATCGGTTGCAAGTGATAGTAGGGCTTGCTGTTACTTGTCATTATACGTTATACTAGTTTTCAAGGAAACTGTTTCCTTAAAAATATTTTTGTCTTGAGGTGCAGCTATGTCATCGACCCTTGAGTTTATTAAAAACCTCTACAGCGCTTTTGATGCAAGTAAAATGGAGTGGTTCATATTCGAACCAACTTGGGTGGCGATGGATATCATCATCATTTTACTTGGAGTGTACACAATCGGGTTTATAATTAAACACGAGCAACACCCAAAACAAATCTTGTTGGAAATGCTCTGTTTTATCTTTCTTTTTGCCGGCGTCTATGAAAACATGGCGCAAGTCATGGGCTGGTACGGATTCGGGAAATCCATTGTGATGGTTTTCAATGTCCCAATCACCGTGCCGCTGATAGAAGCGCTGTTTACTTATGCTGGAATTCGTTTCTGCAAGCAGATGAAACTCCCGAATTGGGCAGTCGTAGTGTTGTGCGGCATTTTCGGCGTGCTTGCCGACCTAACGCTCGACCCATTGGCTTTAGCGCAGGAGCGCGACGGCATAGGACGCTGGTCATGGTTCATTGAGCAAGGCGACGTCAACTTTTTCGGCGCGCCTGTCTATAATTACAGCGGTTGGTTTCTCATTTGCGGCATCGGATCCATGTTCATCCTTTTTGGACGCCATTGGTTCAAGAAGAGCGGTTGCAACAGAATCGTAGGACTTGTCTATCCACCCTTGTGCTTCCTTGGAGCTCTAGCCGTAATGGTCTCACCGCTTTCATCCTTTCTGCTTTGGCTGGGTCCATGGGGGCAACGCGGAAGCGTCACAGAATACCCGATGTTCATGGCAATGTTTGTCTTGCTCGGCCTAATTGCGATTATCTGGCGCGGCAGGATGCGCAGCACATTTAATAAGCGGGAGGATGTCGTTTTCCCCATTGTGTTCGGCGTCTTCTACCTCTCAAACCTTACATTTGACTGCCTCGAGGGACGCTTCGATATTTTGCTGTTCAGCCTTCCGTTCATTGCTCTTCATACTGGGGTTTATCTTTGGGCGCTTCTGGGCGGAAAACGAGCGGCGTCATGAGAGAATATGAATTTAAAGGCAATTTTCTTTACTATGTTCGCCCTAGTTAAGCGGCTTTATGAAAAAACGTCTCAAATGCCGCTGAAGAATGCGGTCTTTCGCTCCCTGAAGCCGACATACTTGCTTTCCTGCGTGAAAACCCAGAGTTTGACTCTGCGCGCGATGTGGCGCTATACCGTAAGGTCTCAAAGCCTTATGTGAGCAAGGCGGTAGAATTGCTTGTCAATCGCGGGTGCCTTGAGACCTGTCATGATAAGGATGACCGCCGCTTGAAGCACCTACATGTAACAGACAGAGCAAAGGAAGCGGCGGATATCCTCCACCAAGCGCAGTTTTCATTTTATGACAAGGTAACTGAGGGGCTTTCAAATGCAGAACTATCTGCAATGCTTTCAGCAATAGAAAATGCGCCCGAAATCTTATTGAATAGTCTCTATTTCAATCCGCCAGGGATAATCATAGATGAACGTCTCGTGAGTGGGTTTGGCAAGCGCCAAGAAATGGCGGCGGCTGACTTCGAGTTGGATGATGCGGCCACCCGCGTCTTTGCATTTGATTTATAGAAGAGGTATGTATGCGTCTTCTGTTTCGTTGCTGGCTGGGGAAACCAGATTGAGTCCATCATTGGCAATCTCAAATATGGTTTTCTTTCCGTACCTGATGTGCAGGGTTTTAGTCCGGCTATCGACTGTTTCGCCGATTTTCACGTTTAGGGCTCTGACCTCGCGCCTTGCTCTAATCTGCTTTCCAGAGTTTTGATGCATCTTATGAGTATCTTTGTTGCTTAAGCGTAAACTTCATGTTCGTAGAAAATATGTTGACAATAACTAAGAATTTCTGTATACTATATCATATCTCTCTTCACACTTCACACCAATCTCTTCGTATATATTTATTGCAAGAAAGAAGGTTCATGGATCGAAAAGGCTTATTGTCAGCTTACTAATATAACTGAATCTGTTTTGTATGTGTAGCAAGGGAAAGGAAATATGTATCATCTACTTCGGAGATGCAGTCCTTTCCTTTTTTGTTGCAAATGCCTGATTCATAAGCAAAAGCCTCTGGCAAGAAATCCTGTATGTTCCGCTATAGTCATCAAGTAGGCGTCTATTATTCTCTACTCCAAAATAGGTGCTACAATGCCATCTTTCGTTCCGGCATCAATTCGCATTGCATTGTTGAGCGTTAATACAGTAATTTAAGTCCTTTCAAATAGATGGACAATATTCTCCTTGAAATATTTGGCAATATAGGCGGCTGTGGTCACTTCTGTTGCTGCAGAATTCAACTCACCAGGAATGATTTGCCCGCATTTTAGCAACTTCCTCGTGAGTTGTTGCAAATATCGCCGTCTGTTCAAGCCTTACCGAAAGCGGATTCGTTAGCATTCAATAGTTAGACTGCTAATTGTGGATGTAAGTGATAAATCTAAGCCAAAACTTGTCTCCCCTAATAGAATTGACATTTGTCTTGAATGTTGCGACAGACAGGTGCATATTCGAAACATCAAGCGAGGATATCATCCTCGAAACTAAAAAAGGCATTTCCTCAACAGTTTCTGGTATAGGGCGCTATGGCAGAGAATAAAGCGCCTATCTGGATTCAGATTGATGATGTCTGAAGCGATTCTCAAGCAAAATGCTAAGAGCAGGCCTTTGAAGTATAGCGGAAAGTTAGCGAAAGCATAGTCCATATGAGAAAATCCACTACTATGTCCTTGGATATTTTGAATGCGTCCCAAACCTCATAAAGGCGAGCGACCATTCAAAAAGCCAGAAGTTTCACTTGCTCCAGCTAAAAATGAGTTCCTCCATACAATTTTCAGGTTGGTGGAGAAGAGGAATAAGCCTTTATCGGAACTGTATAACTCTGTTCTGGCGCTTAAGTGAGTTTGAGGAGAATACACCGCCGTTATTAGGTGCCGCGCTCATCGCCAATTTCGGCAGGGGAGAGAACCTCCATACAGATGCTATTTTGAAGATTAGCAAGGATTTGAGCGCCGGGATAAACCATTATGGAAGCTGTCGAGGACGATGAATCTTGAGCTGTTCATCGACTGGCAGTTGGGAAATAGGCGGAGAGCCGCAAGGAGGAGATATTTATGGCAAGCGGGAGCAATACAGTTGAGATAGGCTTTGAACAGCAAATCTGGGCGGCGGCCGACATTCTGCGGGGCAACATGGACGCCGCCGAATACAAGCACGTTGTGCTGGGGCTTATATTCCTGAAATACATCTCGGACAAGTTCGATGAGCGGTATCAGGAGCTGCTCGCCGATGACGATGATGTGGAGGACAAGGACGCCTACGCCGAGTTGAACGTGTTCTTCGTACCGCCGTCGGCTCGCTGGAGCATCATCTCCGAAGCTGCCCACAAGCCGGAAATCGGCGCGGTAATCGACGACGCGATGCGCGCCATCGAAAAAGAGAACAAACGGCTGAAAGACATCCTGCCAAAGAACTACGCCCGGGGCGAGCTGGACAAGCGCCGACTTGGGAACGTGGTCGACCTCTTTACCAACATCCAGATGATCGAACACGGCGGCAGCAAGGATATTTTGGGCCGGGCATACGAATACTGCCTCGCGAGGTTTGCGGAGCAGGAAGGAAAGCGGGCGGGTGAGTTTTATACGCCTTCGTGCGTAGTGCGGACGCTCGTCGAGGTGTTGCAGCCGTTCAAAGGGCGCGTATATGACCCATGTTGCGGGTCTGGCGGCATGTACGTGCAGTCGGCAAGGTTTGTCGAAAACCATGCGGGGAATATCAGCAGCCTGTCCATTTACGGGCAGGACTCCAACCCGACCACTCGCAAGATGGCGTTGATGAACCTTGCCATCCGCGGCATTGAGGCCGACCTTGGCAGGTCAGATGCGGACACTTTCCACAACGACCTGCACCCGCAACTGAAGGCGGACTTCATCCTCGCCAACCCGCCCTTCAATCTCTCCGCCTGGAACGATGGCTCGCTGAACGGCGATCCGAGGTGGAAGTACGGCTTGCCGCCGTCCGGAAACGCAAATTTCGCTTGGCTTCAGCACATGATATACCACCTCTCTCCAAACGGCAAGATCGGCATGGTGCTGGCCAATGGCTCGCTGTCGTCGCATAGCGGCGGCGAGGGCGAGATCCGCAAAAAGATTGTGGAGGACGACCTCGTGGATGGAATCATCGCCATGCCCGCGCAGCTGTTCTACACTACGCAGATTCCCGTTTCGCTCTGGTTTGTCAGCCGCAACAAGGCGCAAAAGGGCAGGACGCTGTTCATCGACGCCCGCAAGATGGGGACGATGGTTAGTCGACGCCTGCGCGAGATGACCGCTGGGGACATTGCCAAGATCGCCGAGACATTCCAAGCCTTCAACGCCGGAACGCTCGAAGGCGTGAAGGGCTACTGCGCCGCCGCTGCCACCGCTGATATAGCGAAGCAGGATTATATCCTCACGCCCGGACGCTACGTCGGCATTGAAGAGCAGGAGGATGGCAGCGAGCCGTTCGAGGAAAAGATGGCGCGGCTGACCGGTGAACTCTCGGAGATGTTCAAGCGTTCCCACGAATTGGAGGACGAAATCCGCAAACGGCTGGGGGCGATTGGGTTTGAGATATAACTGCCAAAAGCTGAATTTGGACGCAGCAGGCGGCGTCTCTGCAAGGCGGCTTGCCGGGAATGCCAAAGCATGCGGCGAGAATTTAAAGAGAGGAGAACTATTTGTGAAGTTTGATTTTGTTACCCTTGGAGAGGTGTATGAAGTGTCTTCTGGCCTATCAAAGCGCAAGGATTCGTTTGGACATGGGCATCCCTTCCTCTCATTTAAAACAGTATTCAATAATGCTTTCCTGCCTGATGTCCTGACAGAACTGGCAGATGCAACAGAAAAAGAGCGCAGGGCATGCTCCATAATGAGAGGCGATGTGTTTTTGACTCGGACGAGTGAAAATACAGACGAACTTGGCATGAGCAGCGTTGCGCTTAAGGATTACCCCGACGCAACATTCAATGGCTTCACAAAACGCTTGAGAACAAAGAATAATGGAGCAATTAATCCAATATTCGCAGGATATTGGTTCCGTTCAAAACATTTTCGTGAACTGATAAAGTCGATGTCTGTAATGACGACCAGAGCGAGTCTGAATTCTGAAATGATTAAGCGTTTATCCATGCCTCTTCCAGACATTAAAACACAAAACTCCATTGCAAATGAACTTTTTTCATTTGATAAGGCGATTGTCAACAACAAGAAAATAAACAATCATTTAGAGCAGATGGCGCAGGCTATCTTCAAGTCGTGGTTCGTGGACTTCGAGCCGTTCGACGGCGTTATGCCGGAGAACTGGCGGGAAGGTACTATTTCTGACTTCGGTGATGTTGTCGGTGGCAGTACGCCGTCCAAAGCAAAACCCGAATACTATACCGAACACGGTATCGCTTGGATAACGCCCAAGGATTTGTCCGTCAACAAGAGTAAGTTCATCTCTCGCGGAGCGGACGATATTACCGAACTGGGGCTCAAAAACAGTAGCGCACGGCTTATGCCAAAGGGCACTGTTCTTTTCAGTTCCAGAGCGCCTATTGGATACATCGCCATAGCAAGCGGTGAGGTATGTACCAATCAGGGCTTCAAGTCCATCGTACCGAAAGGGAGCGTTGGTCCTGCGTTCATCTACCACTTCCTGATTGAAAATCTCCAGACCATTGAGAATATGGCTTCGGGTTCGACTTTCAAGGAAGTTTCGGGCACTACGATGAAAGGCATTCCTGCGATTATCCCTGATGATGGTACGCTCTGCCGTTTTCAAGAGGAATGCACCCCCATTTTCGTGAAGCAAGAGCTACTCGAAGCGGAGAACGCCCATCTTGCCGATATTCGAGATTCCCTCTTGCCCCGCCTGATGTCCGGCGAACTGTCCGTTGCCGACCTAGACGCCGCTAAATGATTGTTTAATAATTTATATTTCAACAAATATTTACTAATTCAAAGTTAAATAAATTATCTATTTTTCAAATGATTTTGCAGTTTTGGATAATAACTAAAATTAGGTATATTTGACTGAAATTAAGAAATTTACGTGTATGTCAATTTAGATATGGGCAAGACAGGAGGAATTATGAAGGATAGGCTGATAACGGAGATTCAGGCGAGCATGGCGTCAATGCTGAATATGACGCAACTGGAGGAATTGCGGCGAGTGCTGACGCACAGGCTCCGAAACGTGGAAGTAACGGAGCAGAAAGCCCCTGGAACACAGGAAATCACTGAGAACGGAGGGTTGCTCGAAGTGTTTATAGCCGCAAAGAGAGTTGAAGGCTGTTCGGAAAAGTCGCTGAAATACTACGGTGCGACCATTCGACCGATGTTCTGCAGCGTGAAGAAGCCCATACGGGAGATAACTACAGACGATCTGCGCGTTTACCTTGCTGATTACCAACAGAAGCGGGGTTCGAGCAAAGTTACGATAGACAATATGCGGCGCATCTTCGCCAGCTTCTTCGGTTGGCTTGAAGAAGAAGATTACATCCTTAAAAGCCCAGTTCGCCGCATTCACAAGATAAAGACGGACAAGACCATCAAAGATACGTTCTCCGATGAGTGTTTGGAACTGCTCCGCGACGCTTGCGAGGAAGTCCGCGACTTGGCGATGATAGACCTGCTCGCTTCAACGGGAATGCGTGTTGGCGAACTGGTAGGCTTGAACCGCGAGGACATCAACTTCCACGAGCGGGAGTGCGTGGTGTTCGGCAAAGGCGGCACTGAGCGGGTGGTATACTTCGACGCCCGAACAAAAATCCATCTGCTGAATTACCTCGACGGCAGAGAAGACGAAAACCCCGCCTTGTTCGTGTCGCTGACCCAGCCGCGTGAGCGCCTCCAGATAGGCGGCGTGGAAACAAGGCTGCGTGAAATCGGCAAGCGAGCCGATATGAAAAAGGTATACCCGCACAAATTTAGGCGTACCCTCGCCACCAGAGCTATTGACAAAGGAATGCCCATAGAGCAGGTGCAGCGGTTGCTTGGCCATGTGAAGATAGATACGACGATGACCTATGCTATGGTCAATCAGGCGAATGTCAAAAATTCGCATCGGAAATTTATAGGATGAGAAGGATGTCAGGATGAGCGAATGGAAGACTGCAAAGATCGGAGATTTGGTTTCGATGGGAGAAATTGATATAAGAACGGGACCCTTTGGAACTCAACTCAAAGCTTCTGATTATGTAAATAGGGGGACGCCGGTTGTCAATGTGAGAAACATTGGCTATGGCGAAATCATTGATGCAAAACTTGAATTTATATCCAAAGATACCACTCATCGTCTTCAACAGCATCTTCTCAAAGAGAATGATATATTATTCGGTCGAAAAGCATCCGTTGATCGCCATGCATTCATAGATAAAAGCCATGAGGGCTGGCTGCAGGGGTCTGATTGCATGCGTCTGAGAATTTCAAGCTCAAAGGTTAATCCTCGATTTCTATCATATTTCTTCCAAACGCGGGAACATAGGGATGTAATGCTTGCACTATGCTCCAGTGGAACTATAATGGCATCGCTAAATCAGAAACTCATGTGTGAAGTAAACTTTCCGTTGCCACCGATGTACATTCAAAATAGAATTGTGAGTATCCTTAAAGCTGTAAACTATAAAATTGCCAATAATAACACAATAAACAATCATTTAGCGTCAATATCGGCAACGGATAACTCCCCGGACATCAGCTTTGGAAGCAGGGCATCGCGCAAAGCCGCCAAACGAGCGGATTCCGAGTTGTTCGCTTGCATTTGCAAGAACATCGGGCCAACGGTCTCCTCGAAACTTGCAAGGATATCATCGCTTGGAAGGGCGATTTCCAGAGCATTTAGAACAGCGGTAGTCATGCTCGGCACAGCAGAGCCGACATTCATTCCCGCCAAATCGAGGTCACGCATGGTGAAGTACACAAACTTTGCCACGTTGGGACGGGTCAAATGCGTATAGAACATTGTGTCCACCGTCCAAAAAGGTTTGCAGATATAAAGCACGTTGTTAAGAGAGCCTTTTCGAGGAATCAGGACGGATTCGCCGCTGTACAAAGCTTCGTTGACATAGCGAATAATGCCGCCCGAACCGTAGCAAGGTATTTCGCCGTCATCAAGCCGTTTGTGGTCTTTTCCGTAGCAGACAGTCAGGATGTCAGACAGCACGGCAATCTCGCCTTCGCTACATTGCTCAATGAAAATGACATGTGCCATCTGCTCTAAATGATTGTTTTTATAATTTATATTACGACAAAATTTACTAATACACATATTTTGAAATTGGCTGTGCAGTAAAAAGTGAATTACACACTAAAATAACTTGCATTCGGACGTTTGATATAGGAGAACTTTAGGAGGCTAGCCGTATGCCATTTACCGAAGCAAATTACGAAAACGCGGTGATTGAAGTATTCCGCGACGCGTTGGGGTACTCCTACGTCTACGGACCCGATGTGGCGCGTGACTACGCTGACCCGCTTTACTTGGGCGAGTTGTTGCCCGCTCTGCGGCGAGTAAACCCCGGGTTGCCCGACAGCGCCCTGTACGAAGCAGTCTATAAGCTACGCAATTGTGAAGGCAGTACGGTGTTCCAGAAGAACATGCTATTTATGGACTACCTCCAAAACGGCATATCAGTGAGCTACTTCTACAAAGGCGAGCAACAGGCTGCTCTGGTGCGGTTCGTAGAATACGAAAACGTGGACAGGAATACGTTCACCGCCGCCAACCAGTGGACGATTACTGAGAATAGCGAAAAACGCCCCGATATTATCGTGTTCCTGAATGGTCTGCCTGTGGTGGTCTTCGAGTTGAAGTCACCCTCCCGCGAGGAAACTGACGCTTCTGAGGCTTTTCGGCAACTCCGCAACTATATGACAGAGATTCCGACCCTGTTTATCTATAACGCTTTCTGCGTGATGAGCGACCTCGCCGTCTCTAAAGCCGGCACGATTACGGCGGGCGAAGACCGCTTCATGGAGTGGAAAACGAAGGACGGTAGCTACGAAAACACGCAGTACGCCCAGTTCGATACCTTTATCGAGGGAATGTTCGATAAAGCGCGCCTGCTCGACATCATCAAGAATTTCATTTGCTTCTCAGCGGACGCGAAGATTCTCGGCGCGTACCACCAGTATTTCGCCGTTCGAAAAGCCGTGGCCTCCACCGCTAAGGCGACTAGAACCGACGGCAAAGGCGGCGTGTTCTGGCATACCCAAGGAAGCGGCAAGTCCCTGTCGATGGTGTTCTACGCCCATCTTCTTCAAGAGGCTTTGAACTCGCCGATTATAGTTGTGTTGACCGACCGCAACGACCTTGACGAACAGCTATTCGGGCAGTTTGCCAAGTGTTCCGATTTCCTGCGCCAAGTGCCGCGGCACGCCGAAAGCCGCGGCCACTTAAAGAAACTGCTTGCCGGACGACAAGCCAACGGCATCATCTTCACTACAGCGCAGAAGTTCGAGGAGGGTTCCGAGTTTTTGTCCAACCGCCGCAACATCATCGTCATGGTGGACGAGGCGCACCGCAGCCAGTTTATCGATGAGCGGGTGGACAGCAAGACGGGGCGCATCCGGAAATCCTTCGGGCTTATTATCCGCGAGAGCCTGCCGAATGCGACATACATAGGCTTCACGGGGACTCCCATTTCCAGTAAAGACCGTTCAACAATTGAGGTTTTCGGCGATTACATCGACATCTACGACATGACACAAGCCGTGGAAGATGGCGCGACCAGACCTGTTTACTACGAGAGCCGCGTAATTCACCTAAAATTGAACGAAGACATTCTGAGGCTCATCGACGCCGAGTACGAAATTATGGCGCAGAACGCTGAAGATTACGCCATCGAGAAGAGCAAAAAGGAACTCGGCAAGTTGGAGTCCATCCTCGGCGCAGAGCAAACTGTGACTTCGCTGTGCGAGGATATCGTGAAGCATTACGAGGAAAACCGGCAGCACGAACTCACGGGCAAGGCATTGATAGTCGGGTATTCTCGCGCCATCGCCATGTCCATCTACCGCAAGCTCCTTCAACTGCGTCCTGAATGGGCGGAAAAAGTAGGCGTAGTCATGACTGAGAGCAACAAAGACCCTGAAGAGTGGCGAAGCTTTATAGGCAACAAGCGCCACCGCGACGAGATGGCGAAGCGGTTCAAGGACGATAGCGGCCTGCTAAAAATCGCCATCGTCGTGGATATGTGGCTGACAGGCTTTGATGTGCCGTCGCTCGCCACGATGTATGTTTACAAGCCAATGGCGGGGCATAGCCTCATGCAAGCCATCGCCCGCGTCAACCGAGTTTACAAGGACAAGGAAGGCGGATTGGTGGTCGACTACGTCGGCATCGCTTCGGCTCTTAAACAGGCGATGAACGACTACACCAACCGCGACAAGAACAACTACGGCGATACGGACATCGCCAAGACCGCCCTGCCGAAGTTCATCGAGAAACTGGAAGTTTGCCGCGACCTGTTCCACGGCTTCGACTATTCAGGATTCATGCGGGATAACGCCACAGACCTATCCCGCGCCAAGGCTATCAGCGGAGGCGTGAATTTCCTGGTCGCCATTGACGCTCAACCCCACAGCGATATGGAAGAGACGCTGCGGGTTGCAGAGTCGTCGGCAGGATATGGCGCTGCCACAAGCCGCAAGGATGCGTTTACTAAAGAGGCGATGTTTCTGCGGCAGGCGCTGTCTCTTTGCCGCTCGCTACTTACAGCGGCGCAGCGATATGAAGCAGCCTATTTCGAAGCTGTGCGGACGCTCCTCACCCGCATCACCGTCGAGGGCAAGCCGTTGTCCTTGAAGGAAATAAACGCCCGCGTCAACGAGCTGTTGAAAGCGAGCATTCAAAGCGAGGGCGTCATCAATCTGTTCTCAGACGTGGACACGGGATTCTCCCTGTTCGATCCGAAATTCCTTGAAGAAATCGCCAAGATGAAGGAAAAGAACATTGCCGTTGAGATTTTGAAGAAACTGCTCGCCGAACAGGTCTCCCTCTACCGTAGAACAAACCTTGTCAAATCCGAAAAGTTCTCGGAAATGCTATCGCGGGCGATGAAGGCGTACCTGAACGGAATGATCTCTAACGAGGAAGTCATCGCCGAGCTGATGAAGATGGCGAAGGACATGTCGACCGCCCAAGCGGAGGGCGATGCAATGGGGCTTTCCGAAGAGGAGCTGGCGTTTTATGACGCGCTGACATACCCGGAAGCAGTCAAGGACTTCTACGACAATGCGGAGCTCGTGGCCATGACCCGCGAGCTCGCCGATATGCTTCGCAAGAACCGCACCATCGACTGGCAAAAAAAAGAATCCGCCCGCGCTGGTATGCGCCGCATGGTCAAGAAGCTGCTAAAGAAATACAAGTACCCGCCAGAGGGCATGGAAGACGCAATCGCAACTGTAATCGGGCAGTGCGAGATGTGGACGGATAATTAATGGAGTTTGATGCGAGGAACGCATTCAATCAATATCTTTGCTTACATGAATGTGACAATGCGGTACAAAATCCCAATTGGCTTTTAAGATTACTTATTGAGGAAGTTGAGGGATGCGAAGTGAGTGAACAAAGTAAAAGAAAATATACAAGAGCCGCGCTGAAGAACATGACTATATCCATTTTAATGATGGCTTTTTTTACAATTTTTTGGGCAAACTTCATGCTAATGTCCTTTGCGACTAACATATTGGCAATCATTGGATTTGCACTGCTTGCAATCTATTCCGCTTGGCTTGCTTTTATGGGAGTCAAGCTAAAACGCGCCGTAGCGGCCTTGCCGGATGAGCCCAAGCAGGAACTTGATGCGCGTGCAGAAAAACGCTGGAATCTCATCTTCATTATTCAGGGGATTGCAATCGGGGCAAGTTGCGCTTTACTTGGCGCATTCAGCCTATACAATTATATCATCCCGGTCATCGTGTTGATTATCGGCCTTCACTATTTTCCGCTCGGATTGCTGTATCACACCCCGATTCACTTTATTGTCGGGGTGCCGGTTGTTTTGCTTTCGACTTTTGCGACGATTTTTTTCCCGCCAAGCGATTTTAGTTCCGCAGCCGGAGGATTTTCCTCGCTTGCGGCTGCATGCAGCACAACCGTTTTGGGAGCATATATGATGGCTTCTGTTACGAGCGCGATGGTTAAGAAATAAGGCTTATCCGTTCGACAAATTCCAGTTCTCGATATAGTTTCCGCCCCCTCAGGAGACTCATGCAAAGGCTCTCACTCTCTGTGAGTTGACCATGCGCCGGCTTCGGTTCGTACAGATTTTCCGCCATCTCCGGACAGCTTTTGCAGTTTACAGGCACCTTCAGTTTCATGACGCCAGTCATTTTTCCTTGCTCTTTGCCTTCTTTGACGCCGTTGCCTACCATTGCCGGTTTACCTTCGAACTATGCGACTCAAATGCTGATAGGATGCCAATCCATTTAGATGTTCTGTTCGGGCTAGCCTATGATGAATCTTATAAACCACCCGAAGCTCGCTTGGCGGCTAAAGCAGTATCTAAACAGCATAAGCGCGTCGTTCAAAAATAGCTATATACTTATGCATAGCTTTTCGAAGGGAAATGCGTTATATTATGGCCTCGCCGGAGCTTGGGGGGAGCGTGCATAGGCGCGCTTAAGGCGGATAGGGTTGCATTTCCAGGCGACATGAAGATTTCCGCCGTCGAATTCGCAAAAATTCCCGGCATACCGGATTTCAGCCTCGATGAAGCGAAAAAGCCGGAACGCTGTGTCTATAGATATGAAGGCGAGCTGAACGGAATCGAAAGCGCTGCGGTTCTATCGAAGGAATTCTTCGGGAAGCCCGCCGCTTTGAGGGAGTTCATTTGCACGGACGCCAGCCTGGACATCAAGGCAATTCTTGAATATTATGGAAGTATGCGGCATGGAATCAATAGTTATTGATAACATGCCTTATCAATAATCATTAGTTTTGAAAATATTAAAAGTATTAGATTCATTTTAAGTTTTCACAAAACAGCTATAGCTTATTTTTATGAGCGCAAAGATCCAGAATGCATTGCGTGAAGCGCACGCAGCCACATCACGCGTCATGGTTGCGCAGGACGCGCAATGCCCCATCGCCGCATTCCAGGTTCATAGCTCCTAAAAGCCCGCTTTAGCGCATGTCCACGCAAATCAAGCAACGCGGCCAAATGCGCCGCAATAGGAAAGGCTTCAAGGAAAGCGCCATGAATACGCGGCTGAATTGGCTGCCGCTTAGACGGCTATGATTCTTGGCAAAGCGCTGTCAATACTCAAATGAGTAAAATGAGGCGCCACAAGGCTTGCAAGGATCGCTGCATGATTACTAAAAGTATTGATAAGGCACATTGAGACGTTTTTTTTCCAAGCAAAGGACAACACTGCCTTAATCTGTTCACTTTTATGCGAAATCCGCCATACGATTCCCTGGAAAAATTAGAACGCTTAATGGATTTGGCATTTCATAATCCCAAATCAGTTTGGCTTAGATAAAGGGTTTTAGTCTCAAATTATATCCGCTATGCAAGTAAGGGTTTATAAAAAAATATAGCCCTAAAACCCGAAGACAAGGAGAACGCTTACGGAGAGGGCTATATCCATGTCCGAGGCGCATTTTGTTTTGGAGCCGCCTTGCCAAGATCCTTTCCGCGCCTTTGGATTGCACAGTTAAGCGCGATGCTTACGCAACCTGCCGCCTACGCCACGGCTTGGCTCTCCCGGGCAGCCTTCCCTTCGAGGCGGGAGAAAACGCGCGCCGCCCCTTGAATGGGGCGCCTCGCCTGCCTCGAAGGCTTGGCCTCCGCATTCGCGGCAGCGTCGAAGCTGAAGAGAATCGGCTTTTCAATTTCTTGGGAATGTTTAAGCATGCATTCATACGCTGCGTTTTTTATGCAGTCCCGGATTGCCCCTTCATCCCATTGTCCAATTGAAATGAAGCGGCCCGCGGCTGCGCGGCGGCAATAGGCCTGCTCTGCGGCGCCGGCAGTTTTGGCTGCGGAGCCTTTTCCACCATCGGCACTGCAATCGTCGCAATATGAATCGGGAAAATTTGCTGCTGATTTTGATGTATTTGAAAATCTAAGAAAATCGACTATAATAGGATTCATAGTGCTACCTACGCTCAATTTTATTAGTTACTATGGCAGGATCTAATATATTCCATTTAGCGCATACTGCCTCTATTTTTTCAATAAAGGCATAGCTAAATTATGAGGGCAGGCAAGTAGTTTCTTGTTCATTATTCCCAATTCCAAGACTCACATAGCTTCCTGAACTGAATCTGCATTTTGTGCAATATTACCTTTCCGAGCTTCCGTTATTTGACCTAGGCAACCGCTCATTTAGAGGTAAATGGTAAAATAAAATAAATCTATTGACAGCGGGAAGATCGATGTCTTAGTATTACTGAAAGAACATTAATCGACCGTAAACCTCTCATCCAAAATGATCAAGGGGCTTATACACCGGCACACTGGCGATGCGTAAGCCTCTTGTACTATTATTTTGTAGACACTCATCATCATCAACTGGGAAAAGAGAATCTGATGTGAATCTCCAAAAAAGAAACTTGATACTGCTTATCTCCCTGCCGTTTATGCTGACGGTGCTTCTTGTGATGTGGGATACGGCGATGCACGATTTTCAATGGATCGGTGTGCGGAGTGAAAATGGCGTGTGGGATTTGACGAGCTTCGATTTTTCCGGCGATGAAGAGGCGAGCTTGGAAGGCGCGGTCGAGTTTATCCCGGAAGCCCTTTTGACGCCGGAGGCATTTGCCGCGCGGGAGAGCGAAGTTCAAATAGGCGACCCCGAAGCGGTTTCGCAGTTTGCCACAAGTCGGATGCGCGCGCTGATGCCGGACGACGGTTACTACGCGCTTATGGGGCGCAGCATTGATTACGCCGACAGACTTTTTGTCAACGGCGCGTATATGCTTGAATTTGGCAGTCCGGGCGCGACGAAGCAAACCAACGTCCCCGGCACGGGTCTCATTTATATTACGGTCAAAGCCGACGGCGGTGTGATCGAAATAATCCGGCAGGGTTCTAATTTTGTCCATCGGGATGGCGGCGGGCCTACCGGCCTGCGACTTATGCGCGCCGGTCTCGTCGGGAACAAACAAGCGCCGGCGTACATTGTCAATATTTTGATGGGTTGTTTCCTCGCGCTGTTCTTTGTCCATCTCATGCTGTTTTGTCTGCTGCATAATTACCGCGCGAACGTTTACTTCGCCCTGTTTTGCTTGATGTGGTTTCTTCGGATGGGCGTCACGAACCCGCGGGTCTTTACCGTGCTTTTGCCATGGCTGTCATGGGTTGTGAAATTCCGCATCGAATACCTGGCCTTTCCCGTGTCGGCGGCGCTTTTTGTATTGTTGCTGAACGTTCTTTTCCCCGGCATTTTGCAAAAGAAATTTTTTTTTGAGCTGGGCGGCGTATCAGCCGTCGCGGCGGGCGTTTTCCTGTTTGCGGACACGGTGTTTATGAGTTATGCCCTGCTGTACGTCGAAGGCGTGTATGTGGTTGCCATCGCTTATATCGTCGTGCGGTTCGCGGTGAAAATCCGCCGTATCAATCTGGAGCAGGGCATTTTCCTCACAGGCGCGGCGCTGTTTATCTACGCTTGCCTACATGATATGCTGGATTACAACAGTCTTCGTTTTCTATACCCGCCCGGCGATATGTCGGAGATTTCTATGCTCATCTTCGCATTTTTTGAGGCAACGGCTATTTTTATCGCCACGATGCGCGAGGTGGAGGAAACGAAGGCGGCGGAACAGAGGCTTGCCGCCGATAACGCCGCCTTGGAGCGCGTGAACCGTTTGCGAAGCAGCCTGATGGAAACCGTCACCCACGAAATACGCACACCTTTGGCCGTTATGAGCGTGTACGCCCAGCTTGCCACGGAAACTCTGCGAATAAGCGGCGTGGATGCGCAGACCACAACCGACCTTAAAATGATCAGCGATGAGGCCAAACGCCTAGCGGACATGGCGAACGGATTGCTGGGATTGACAAAAGAGCAGGAGGATATTAAAACCCGCGAACCGCTTGCCATCGGCCCGCTGGTAGAACAAATCGCTCGGCTGTGCGCCCCCGCGCTTTCCAAAAACAGGAATCGCCTGAACATGCGCGTCACGAAGGGTTTGCCGCCGATTTTCGGCAACGCGGGCGAGTGCGCCGGGTTATTATGGAATCTTTTGACCAACGCCGCGCGGCACACCCATGACGGAGAAATCACCGTTTCGGCGAGGACTTCAAAAGACAAAATCATCATCGTTGTCGCGGATACCGGGGAAGGCATAGCGCCGGAAGTTCTGCCGCATGTATTTGAGCGCGGCTTTGCCGGTATGGAGGGACGATCCGGGCTCGGCCTCGCCATCTGCCGGGAAATAGCCGAAACGCATGGCGGAGAATTAACCATTGAGAGCGAACAGGGGGAATGGACGGCAGTCACACTCATGCTGCCAATATGCAAAGGAGAAGAATATCATGACGGATAAGCCCGCAATTTTGTTGGTCGAGGACAACAAAGCGATATTGGCGGCAAACCAGCGGATTTTTACAGGCGCCGGGTACGCCGTTTATACGGCGGAAACGCTGGCGCGCGCGTGGGAGATCATTGAGGAAAATCCGCCCGACGTCATTGTGCTGGACATTTTGCTGCCCGACGGCAACGGCCTTGACTTCATCCGGCAAATACGCGCTGTGACCATCGCGCCGGTTCTTCTGCTTACTTCCTTAGACGATCGGGACGACCGGCTGGCCGGCCTGCGGGCGGGCGGCGACGACTATATCACGAAGCCGTATGATGTGGCGGAACTGCGCGAGCGCGTGGCGGCGTTTCTGCGACGTGAGGCTTTGCACAGGGGAAAGCCCGCAGCCGAAACCGTAACCTGCGGACCGCTGACGCTGAATGTGGTTTTGAAGCGGGCGTTTGTCGCGGGGGAAGACATGTTGCTTGCCCCGAAAGAGTTTGAACTCTTGTATTATTTTTTGAAGAACGAGGGAAAAATCCTATCCGCAGACGAGATTTACAAGGCGGTGTGGGTACAACCCGACATCGGCGATCTCAATCCTTTGCGCGCTACCATTTCGAGGCTGCGCAAAAAACTGGGAAATGATAAAACAGGCGCGTTTTCCATTGAAGCGTTCAGAGGCGAGGGATATTTATTCGCCATTGCACGGTTATGATCGACGCTGACGTGGTAACGGAGGGTGGCATAAAATCACCCGCCTTTCATTTTCCTGCTTACCATAGGACGTAACTTGAAGTCAATTACTTCCTGTAGATCTTGCTTATGGCTTCAATGAAATTTGCCGATGCTTCCCGATCAACGATGCCGTCTGTGACAAGTTTATCAATTAGCCTGATGTTCGTTCCTTTAATTGTGTTCAACAGCGCGTCTGTCATGGAGACAAGAGCAACGCGCGGAGATACTGTGTTCCGCCTCCAATCAATTCTTTTTCTCTCGGCGTATATAAGTTAATTTCAACGGCATTGACCAGCGCCTGTTCATACAAAAAATCACCGTTCTTCTCTGTTTATCCTGGTATCCGCAATAGGAACTCTGTAAATTCCTGATAGGTAACGAGACGATCCGGATCAAAAAGCGTATGCTATAACGTCGGCCGTTATCCCCGCGCTGTAAGCGTAAGTCGCTATCCGATTGCCTCAATCAGGCACATCCAAGAATGGATTGCATCGCGAAAAAGCGAGCCGTTGCGGCAGACGGGCATCTTCCTCTGGCGCAGCCAATGGCGCACGCACAGGCAGGTTTCGGCGAGTTCGAGCACTGCGGCGGCAGCGGAGCGGACTGCAAGGGATTTGCGCTGATTGCGTCCTTTCCGCATTCCAACAGTGGCGGATGCAGATGTTCCCATCTCAGGATCAGGAGTGTCCGCTGGAAGGATTGAAACGCTTTTTTTGCCATATCGGCGGGGTTCCCGTCCGAGTGCGGTGCGACAACATGATTACCGCCGCGGCGCGGATGCTCAAAGGCGCCGAGCGCGATTCATGACTCCGCGTTGGTTCGGGGCTGGCTTTTGCAATCCGATCAGCGGAAGCGAAATGGGCGGCGTGGAAAGCAAGGCGGGCCGCACCCGACGCAATATGCTGGTTCCCGTGCCGGTCATTGACGACTTTGACGCTTTCAACAAGGAACTGCTTGCGCGGTGCGGATCGCGGCCGGGAGCGCCGCCGACACGGCGACACGCTGGAAAGCCGCTGGGAGCAAGAGAAAAAGCATCTGCCGGCTCTTCCGGAATACGAATATGATGTATTTCGCTATGAGATGGCAAAGGCAAGCAAAGCCGGGTTCGCAGCCGTGGAATCGTCAAGTATGGGCTGTCACCGGAGCTTTCCGGAAAGGTTGCACAGGCAAAAATCCCCTTTGGCCGAATTGAGCTTTTCTGCGGCCATCATCTTCTGAAAACTTACGGCCGCAGCTATGAGAAAAACAAAGCCGCGGCCGACTGGAAGCAATATCTGCCCACTCTTGTGCAAAAGCCCGGCGCCTCAGAGCGCACGCAATTTTTCGACCAGATGCCGAAGCTGTGGCGGGAATATCAGCGAAACACCAAGTGCGGCGAGCGCAAAACAGCGCCGCCGCCGCTTAATTATAAGCCGGATTTAAGCGTTTATGACGCGCTGACAACGGGAACACCGCTGGCAGGGGGCGTGGCGCAATGAACTGCGCAAAAGCTGAAAGCCTGCCAAGCCTTGAGCAGACTATGCGCGCCCTGAAATTAGGCGGCCTGGCGAAAGAATGGCGCGGCGTGGAATGCCGTGACCCGGAGCAATATCTGCGGGAACTTTTGGACATTGAGGTACGGGAGCGCGAAGCCAGCCGCATGGCGCGAATGATTAAGCAAGCCGGATTCCGGGCGGTGAAAGCTTTAGACAGTTTTGTTTGGAAAACCGGCATTAAAATCCCGAACGCCATCACCCGCAAGGAAATGGAAGCCGACGCCTTCGTTAAGGACAAAGAAAATCTCGTATTCAAGGGCGCTTGCGGCACCGGAAAGACACAGCGCGGCACGTTGGCCGGATTCATGGCCTCTTTGCGAAAAGTAGAGCTGTTGGTGCTGGATGAGGTCGGGTTCAACACTTTCACAAGGAGGCCAGCGAATTGCTGTTTCAGGTCGCGTCCGACTGTTATGAGCAAAAGAGCCTCATCATCACATCCAATCTGGAATTTGGCCGATTGAGTTCAGCATTCGGGGACAATATGCCGGCCAACGCTTTGGTTGACAGGCTCATCCACCACAGCCGCATTGTTGTATGTTCCGGCACAGGCCACCGTCTAGAGGAATCCATACAGCGCCAAAAGAGAGGGGGTGCGTCAGCGTGAGCGCTGGCGGATATTTCGCCTCATTTGCGGAGTGCTGCGAGTCACGCCCGCAGCACTCCGCAAATGAGGCTTGCCTAATCGAAAACTTCCGCAACTGAGTTGCCGGCAGCGGCAGCGTCCGCAGAGTTTTCAGCTGGGCCTTCCGCAGTTTTTGGCCTCAGCGGCGGGAATGGCAACGGATAAACGCCTGCAGCGGCATATCTGTAGTATTCACTCGGCGCGAGCTTCGCTAAATCCCACTGGCGCCGCTCGTTGCCGCAGTAATCGATCCAATCGCCGGCGACGGTTGCGATTTGCTCGCGGCCTTCGCAGTCCGAGACGTCAACTCCGTCTTTCTTACGCCCGGAGAAACTCTCTTGCGGAGCGTTGTCCCGGCAATTGGCGCGGCGTTGAGCGCCGCGGTTCGCTGTCCTTGAGCAGCTCTGCAAATTTATGGCTTGCGTTGTGCGAACCTTGGCCGGAGCGCAGGAGAGTGTAGGTTTACAGCTCAGCGCCGTGATTTGCGATGAGCATTTTCACCGTTTCAAGTACGAAATCCAATTCAGGCGGCAGACTGGAGGCGCGAGCTGAAATCTCTTTCGCACCCGCGTCCATAATCGCCGGAAGACAGCTGAATTGTCCGCCTGTTCGCTTCAAATAGGCGACGCCGGCCAGCAAAGCCGAGCGCGCTCCGCGTTCCTTAAACTTGCGGTTCAGCAGATTTTTCGCTTAGTTGTTTTCTTTAAGCGCCTTCACCATTCTGCGGTATGGATTAGCCTTGCGAATCGGGCGTTTCAGACCGTATTCAGCCATCAGCCGCCGCGCTTTTTCGAGGTTCATCAGCACGGGCGGGCCGTGCCGCAAAAGTCGCATTTGCATCCCGCGCCCACCCTTGCCATACCCTCTAAACCTATACGCCGCAAGGATTTTATCGAAGCCGACGCGGTCTTGCGCCTCGCGGGCTTGGCGCAGAGGCTCGGCTTTCAGCCGCTCGCAGCAGCCGCTCCGCGAAACGCCCGCAATCCCGCACAGTTCCTTGACGTTCAGTTGATGGTCCGCCCGTCATTACGGACAATCTCAAATTTCGCGCCCGGGAGGCACGCTCATCGCTTGCCCTCCTCGCCCGCCGCAAGAATTTTTTTACAAAATCCGGCTCTCGCTTCAGGTGCTCATTCTCTGCCCGCAGCCGTTCCGCTTCCTGTTCGGGAGCGCGTTTACGCCGCTTCGGCAAATTCGACGGTGAATCCGCATTAGCCGCGTCCTTCGCTCGCCCCAACTGATGCTTAATGCTTTGAGCAAGCCCGCGAACCCTTGGCATTTCAAGCGCATGGCAGTTAATTCCCAGCTTGCGCAGAATCTCAGCCGGCATCAAATGCTCTTCTTCGTGCATTTTCCAATGCAGCCGCTTAAATTCGCCCGTAAAGAATACGAACCTCTCGCCTGCGCCGCGGACGTATCGGCTGCCGCGAAGCTCTTCAATTTGCGCCTCTGTAAACGCATTGTGGATCCTTGCCATTGCAAAGCCCCCGTTTCCGGATGCTCTTCCGCTCTTCTTTCCAAGTCGCGCGCGCTATCCGGGGTCTATTATATGCCCTCACTCTGATAGCGTCTACTCATTGGGGTTTTAAGCGAGTTCTCTGCGTCCGCTTCTTGGGGTACATTATAGTCGCTTCATACGTACAGGCGGTGGTTGTCGTATCCGGACGTATCGGCAGTGGCTGTCGTATCGGATGTATCGGCAATGGTTGTAGTGTCGGACGTGAGGTAGTTGTCGAGTCAGTCGTACCCGCAGTGGTTGAAGTAACGGCGCTGTCAGCAATAATCAAAGCGGGACGGATAGAATAATTAACGAACGTCGCATTTCCAGCAGTGCCGTTGGCGTTGAGGAAGCCGATCGTGAAGACATTCGCCGCGCTTATAGCCCAGTCACCGGGAGAGTGAAGCCACCGTTGTTCGTTTTCGCCATATACAAAAGCGCCGATTGCCTTCGCGTAATCGGTGGGCTTCATCAATCGCGCATCAGAAACGTAATAGCTGTTCTCATACAGAATATGCTCGAAGCCATATGGTGCGTTTGCCGTTTCTTCCGTAGAGAGTAGGAATATTTTGTCTTGTATTGTGGACTTTGGTCTTCGCTCGTGTACCATTCCATGTCAAGGTCGGTGGCAAGGTAAACATGCTGATGTGTATAGATGTGTACCGTTGTAAGCGCTATCACCGCATGTTCCCCTCATTGAACGCGCGGGAAATGAAACTGTCCGCGTCCGCGCTGCAATCAACGTCGTTTGCGCCGCATATATTCGCGTAAGCGGCATACCCGTTCAGCCATGACCTTATCGTGCTTTCCTCCTAGGTCGCATCTTCCGAATCTAGCAGATCCGAACGTCTAACCCTTTTTCCGCTAAAAGAAACAGCTCTCCGCCCGCATTTTCCAGTACACGCCACGCAATCGGCTCAATGGCGTAGTAATGGAGTGCATTGGCGTCTGTCTTGGGCAGCGATATAGTCTACACCGCTTATGCAGGTCGGCTGGATTGTTCTCAAATCTGTTTGGGGTAGTAGCCAAAATATACGACGTCGCTCACATATACATGCCGCTCGGTGCCGTTTTTATTGTGAATGACACGTTGGCTGTGATAAAGAGAGCGTTGTCGCCTGTGATCGTCAGCGTGTCAGTATGCGTTCCCAGTGCAAGTCCGGTCTTTAGCCGGACGCTCACGGTTGCCGCGCCGCCCGCATTGATTTCTGCGGCGCTTAACGCCGCGCTGATTACAAAATCAGCCCCGATGCCTAGCGACGCCTGTACATTTGCAAGGTTCCCCGTGCCGGTGTTTATGATGGTGAACCGCTTCGCTGTGTAGCCCGCCGTCGCCGCTATGTAAGTTTTGCTTGTTGGCGCGACGAACGCCGTGAAGGAGACTGTCTCAGGAAATTCTGCCTCAATTACGGCTGTACTTGCAGCAAGGTATTCCGTGGAGACGCTTGTTGATCCCTCTACGGTAAAGAAGTTGTTTGCTAAACCAGTCGGTGTATAGCCATCCTTGGCACTCTTTATAATGATTGTCGTGTAGACTGTGTCTACCTCGAATGTTGTCGCAGGACTGGGACTCCATGCCACCGTTTAGGTTATCGCCGTGACTTGAACCGCGCCTGTAAAGGGAGGCGTTACGCCTTCGAGTGCCGCGATGTCAATAACCGCATCTGTGTTCCACGTTACGTTGACTGTCGCACTGTCGGATATTGTTTGAGTACCATCAGCATAAATACTGGAATCGCTTGAACCGTAGGCATTCACCGTTGCGTTGCCGATGATGGTGATATCGCCCTCTGCATAAATACCGTAAGCATTTGAACAGTCGACATTCACCGTCGCGTTGCCGCCGATGGTGATACAGCCAGATGCATACACAGCATCGCTTTCTGTAGCTATCCCCACGGCTGCCGTACTGGCGACATTGGTATTACAACCAGCATAAAACCCGTTCCGGATGAGTCCGGCGCGCTGATGTTCAGCGTCCCGCTGGACATTGTGAAATCCCCATCGCTTGAAACCGCCGAACCGTAACACGAAAGGTTTGCATTGACAGCCGCTCCGATAATTTCTATGCTCTTCCCAATCAACATATTGTCGTTACTAGGGTTCACGGTCAAGACATCGCTGCTACCGCTACGGACATTACAATCTTGTAATGTTCGCGGTTTTTTTGTTAAACTGTGCTAAAATTTGTTTGATACAGGTTCAATGCAAGTTTCTTTGGCGGTGGACAGAGTCCAAGCTCGACTATTTTAAAGGAGGAAATATTATAGTGAAGAACGAGAAACTGTTTCAAGCCGTGCAAGCTGTGAGGGGTAAGTTGTGTTCACTGACGGAGATAGCGGAGAAAGAGAAAACGACACCGAGAGAGCTGGTTTATGGCAGCATACCGGATAAATTAGTTAACAACGCGATTAAGGCGTACGCTTCCGGCGCGGATAAAAGCGACGTATATCTGCTTGTAGACACGACTATTTTTGGTTCTGCAAAAGAGGGCTTGCTGGTGACTTCAAACACTCTTTATGCTGATGAAAAGGGAGAATCCCCGGTAAAAGCGGACTATGCAGATATAACCTCAACAGAGGTTGTGATGACTGAAGATAGCAAAGGCAAGGATGATTACGCCAGTTTGATTATCCACACGAAAAACAGGGACATAAGAATAGACAACTACGTTATATACAAAAGCGTACTGAAAAAACTGATAGACTCACTTGTCGCTCTTAAAAAAAGCAAAGCGATTTAGAAAAACATCAAGCCAGCCACGGCGGCTGAGGAAGCGGAAAAAAATTTGTTTAGCTGATTTGGCTCGCTGACAGCCTGAGGGAGTGACGGTAAATCGGAGAAGATAGAACAGTTGAAAAATCTGATCAGAGAATCTATCGCTCTCCAGCAGGAAATTGTCATTATGCTGAATGACCCGATGGAGAACGGATATGAAGTAAGCGAGGAATTCAGCGCGCAAGTGAATGATATTGGCGCGGCTAACAACCAAATGGCCGATTTGGCCAACAGCGTCGAGTTTGAAAATGAAACGGCTGAAGATCTGGAAGAATCAATTAACATGATGAATAAACAAATCGGAATGCTTACGGTGATTAAGGAACAAGCTTCAGCACACGTCGGCGGAGAATAAAGCCGCGAGGGTTCATCATTTGATAATACCATTTTATTTTACCATTTGCGCCAGGCCGCACGGCTCGGCGCGTATAATTCAGGAGGAAAATTTGGGTCCTTCAAAGCTGGTTCGCATGGTAAACTTATTCTTGATGATCACAATAATGGCAAGTTGCGCCAAAACAGCATCAGATACGGGAACATCTGCCGCTCACACAGATCCGCCGAAGAGCGAACGTGTGGAGGCGCTCAGTATTTACATGGCATGGAACGGCGCCGGCGGGGAGTCTATTGATTATTCATTTGATAAAGAAGGAGTCATCGAGAAAACTTCAAGACCTGTCAATACACCGGAATCAGGCGAAGAGGATGAGTTCGTGATAGAAGACCTTGACGCGCCTGGCGGTCGGAATTTTTGGTTTAAGGGAGTAATTCCCGACGATGTGGAACTGCTGTTTACAGTCACCGGCGAAGCCGGAAAAACTGTTTATGAAGAAAGATATGCGATTAGGGTTTACGATGATTTGACACTGGTTGTTATAAGCAAAAAAACAGCCGATATGCGTGAGTGAGCTTAAAGATTCCGTGATGCAATTGAAAGGTGCGATTAGTAATGAACTACAGGGACGCGCTGCAGGAGTTGATTCGCCAAAAGGGCAAGTCCATCGGCGGCTCTGCGTTTGTGAAGGGCAACATTCCCGAAAAGAAGATACTAAACGCAGTGCGGGAATTTGCGGATGGGGTTAGCGCGGAGGATGTTTTTTTTCTGCTGGATACAACCGTATTCGGTTCCGCTAAGGAAGGGCTGTTGCTGACGGACACGGCGCTCTATATGAAATGCGTGGCCGAGAAAGCCAGCGGCATGGCCTATGATAATTTGGATTACTGTGAGGTTGAGTTCGCCAAAAATGGTAAAGATACGGAGTCCATACTGGTCATTCACGGGAAAAGCTGGGAGAAGGTTAATTTTAATACGATAGGCCCGGCAAAAAGTCCGCTGGCTGATTTAATCGAGAGCGTTGCATCTTTATACAACGAGGCTTCCGGAGAAAACGACGTGCCCACTAATGAATACGCCGAACGCTCCATTCGGCAGCCGGAACGCGGCCGTCAGGCTGATCAGTCTGCTCGGCGGCGGGGGCCGGAACGTACGGAAATCCGGCGTCCGCAATACGAAGAATCGCCGCGCTCGGCGTTAAAACCAATCGCCGCGTATTCCGACGTTGTGAAAGAAACCTACATAAAAATATTGGCGGATTTTATTAAGTATATGGACGCGGACAGTCAGCCGCTCCTGCGGGAATTTTTCTGCATCCTGGAAAGAATTGAAGCTGGCGGCCAATTGACTTGGTGGGCAGAAGATTTTTTCAAAAACAATGAACGGATTGATTTTGAAGAGTTGAATTGGAATGACGACTTTCGTTTCCCCGTGACCGGTTCCGTGTTGAAAAGCATGATATATTTATTCAGCCTGTGGTCTAAGGACGATCCGGCGGACGACGGTTATCTGTCTAATATGTCCGACTATTTGCATGACGGCAATTTCATCGCGGACGGTTCGGAATCGTCCGTCACGCCGTATGATCAGCAAATAGAATTTTACTGGGATCTCTATGACTTCGACGACAGTTGGATCAGTGGGGATAGTTCTTTGCGCGAGCTGAAAGACGAGGCGGGCAAATTAGGGCTCAGGGCAAGGGAGATAGGCCTGCCGATTGAAACCGCGTATTTGAGCGGCGCGTTGTACGGCGTTTCGCAGCGGACAGCCGCGCGGTATTTGAATTATATCGGCGCCGGCGCACTGCTGGGGTTAAGAGCATAGCGAGGAGGCGGCGTTTATGTATTGTAAGAATTGCGGAGAGCAAATGAACGACGGCGTAAAATTTTGCCCGTCCTGCGGTGCGTCTCAAGATTCAGCAGGCCCGAGTGGCAGATCGCGGCCAGAAGCCAGAGATCACGCCGCCATTGGTGATCGTATTGAGCACGTACGCGATAAGTCGATCAAAGAAGGACAAAAGCAGGGCAAAAGAGGGTGCCTGATATCCATATTGGTGTTGGTTCTGATTATCGTGATTGGGTTTATAGCCGTTAGCACGCTTTATTATGACGATGTAAACGATGTCTGGAAATTACCATTTGGCGTAATTTTATCGACGCTTTCTGCACGAGGTTTAGAAGATATATTTGCGGTAAGATAAGATTCTTGACAGTGAAAAATTCTCGACAATAATAAAAAAATATAGCGCTAAAACAGAAAAAGTGTTATCCTGAATTTCTCAAAAGACAAGGAGAACGCTTACGGAGAGGGCTATACAGATAGTATAACGCATTTCCCTCCGAAAGGCTATGCATAAACATGTGGCGCCGCGCTTCGCAAGGAAGCCGCTGAGTTGCTCATTGATCATGTGTCTATTCTTGACAATTCTAGAGCTGAGGCATATAGTTAAGACAAGAAGAATTTGGCACAAGCGCGAATCGAAGCGCAGGTTATCATGTGACTCAAGAAATGAGGTGTCAAAATGTCTCAAAAAGAATATGACATTGGGCTTGGAATGGACGATTTCACCCTAATAAGGGAGAGATTCCAATATTATATGGAACTGTTCCGACAACTCTATTGCATTATTCACCAGTCAAAACAGCATAAAATTCTTGCAGAAAAGTTCAAAATTGAAGAGAATATATGTTTAAATTTGCAAAACTTATCAATAAATTTGCATATTTCTTAGATTATGTATATGTTTTAATAAATTATATGGATAAATAAAGCAACATTAACGACAAAATTATTCAAAATGGCCGTCACTTTGCAAACCGTCGGAATAGCTTTTATTATATCGACAAATCATTGCTTGTCAAAGAGATTGTCAAAGGCACGGGCTATGTGAAACTGATCACCCGTCCAAGAAGATTCGGCAAGTCCACCAACATGTCCATGATGAGGGAGTTTTTTGAGATAGGCAGAGATGGCGAGCCTGATCCAATGCTTTTCAAGGGGCTGGCGATAGAAGGGGAAAAGAGGATTTTTGAGGAGTGGTATCGGAAGCATCCAGTAATCCACATCAACTTGTTTGCGATGTCCGCTTCGGATACCTTTGAAAGCTCAATCAATTTTCTGAGAGCCATAATCTCCGAAGAATGCAGAAGGCACCACTATTTGCAGGACAGCAGCCATGTCTTGGATTCTTTGAAGGAGACGCTTTTAAAGCTTGAGAAAAATGACGCCGATGTGGGAATAGTGCCTTTGGAGAAGCTTCTCACAAGCTTGCGCCTCATCTCGGAAGCTTTAAAATCTCATTACAGAGAGCCTTGCATTGTCCTAATAGATGAATATGACTCCCCATTCAACCACAAGTCCCAAGACAGCTTTAGGGACAAGCTTTTGTCAAACCTGAGCGTGTTTTTCAGCTATGCATTCAAAGGCAACCGCAACGTGCTGCTGAATGTGGTCACTGGATGCCTGAGGATCGCAAATGAGAGCATTTTCACTGGGGCAAACAATCTCGCCGTCTTTGACTTGGATAGCAAGCGGTTCTCAAAGTTTTACGGAATGACCCATGAAGAGCTCGCGGCTGTGCTCCAAGACAAGGGATTGCTTGATCATTTTGACGAGTTCAAGACATGGTACAATGGATACAATTTTGGAGGAACTCTAGTTTACAACACATCATCAGTTCTCAGCCATGTTAGCGCCTTGCTCCAGGATGAGGCGGCGATGCCCAAAAACCACTGGATCAACACCAGCAGGAACGACATCCTGGAAAGCGCCCTTGAAGGCGGTTACAACTACCATGTGGTGACCAGGCTGGTGGCGGGGGAGGCGGTTGCCCTTCCCCAAATCTCCGACACCATCACATACCGGGGCTTGATGAGGGAGGACTCAATTTGGAGCATTCTCTACTCGTCTGGGTACCTCACGAAAGTCATGGGCTCCAATGGCGAGTACCGGATTCCGAACGCCGAGGTCAAGACTGTTTTCGTTGAGTTCTACAAAGGCTATGTCAAAGGAAAGCTTGGCTTGGAGAAACTTAAAAACTTGCATGAAGCCATCTACACGCTTGACGCAGGGTCGATTGAGGGCCTGCTCAAGGAGCTCCTGCTTTCGATGAGCTACCACGACACTGCGGTGAGCCATGAGGATGTGTACCATGATGTCTTCTTCGGAGCCTTGTTTGGATTGAACTGCTTGAGCAACAGGGAGGCTGGGCACGGACGATCCGACATTGAGGTGGAGTTTTCGGAGAGCCTGCTGGTGGCGGTGTTTGAGTTCAAGAGATTCGAGGGCAAGGACAAGAGCCTCTCAGACACGGCCCAGAGGGCATATAATCAAATATTCGGCCTAGGCTACATTGAGCTTCACAAGGCCAGGGGCTTTAAGATTGCGGCATTTGGAGTCGGATGCTCCGGGAAAGATTGCAAGGTTGCTGGAGGCTTGGTGTCTTAAGCAAGGATGTGACAGAAACGAGTTTGAAATTTTACCTCCGTGACAGGGTGCCTCTAATTTATTGACAACCAACAGCAGAACTAAGCCAGGTCATCATGACCTGGCTTGTTTGTATTTTGTGAGTCCAGTTTCCTCCTGATTTCGCCTGTTTTTACGAAACCAGGAAGCCGCCGCCTGAAATGGCGGTGGGCCGCCCGCTTTTTTTTGAGGAAATAATCTTGAATGCAGGCAAACTGGGAAGCCGCAATAAAAAGGCGGGGATGCTTCTCCCTAAAAAATAGACCAGGGCTTCGACTGTGGCAAATTCACTGTTATTTGGCGTCCCGGCATGCCTGTATAAATAATTCTTGCAATTTGACGAGTATTCGGCGGAAGCCATTTGAACCAAGCCAAGCGCGGCGCCCGAAAAAGCCAAAAACGCCTCGATCGCCCTGAGAGGCTTGAAAATGCCGCTCTTCGCCTTTTCGTCCAAGCCGGCTTCCAAGGCGGCTTGAACGCCTTTATAGTCGAGGCCGCGCATTTTCGGCATGGATTCGCTCCAAAAGCGGCGGCTGAAGCCTTGCGGCGGATTTTCGGGGGAATCAAGCGCAGTTTTGATTTCAAGGCGCATTCCGTACAGTTCCATCATTTGCGTTGCGCCTGGCTGCAAATTGTTCGAAGCGAGGACTGTTTTCCTTCCGCCGGCCCCGGCTGCTGGGACGAATTTCAGCATTGCAGAGTTTTTGCCCCAGAGAAGATTCTTTTCATAATAATGCGCTGCTTCATTCGCTCCATATATGAAGGCTTCTACGCTTTTAAAGGATTCTGGATGGGAGAAAAGCCCGGCAAGCTTGATCCTGGCTCCTTTCATTCCGGGCTCGCCCGGCTTTCCCGCGCGCCCGGGGGCGGGCTCGCAGGCGGCGCTTACGAGCTTTGCGCTCTGCCGTGCCGGCTGCGCCGCCAAACGCTCTCTCTGAGATCAAAAAGGCCGTTTCGGACATGAAATGGCGATCAAGCGCGAGAAAGCGGCCTTTTCCCATGGATGCGGCCAGAATCCCGGCGTCTGCGGCCATGCGGGCTATGCGCGCCGATTCGCCGCCCTTATCGGCTTTCTTCTTTTCGACGCTGTGCTTATCGGATTTGCCGCCTTTGCTGCCTTTGCTGCCCTTTTTGCCTTCTGAGTCTGATCTTATTATGGAGTTCTATTATTATGGGAGTTGAGAATAATTTCAGCGGGCTCCCTACAGCGAGGCCGATGCATCCGAACATATGCCCGCGTATGAATTCAGGCTTCGAAGAATACCCGGAATCCCGGCGTGCGGCCGCGGCTCCGGGCATCTTCCCGCCTTCCTTGCTTTGGGCCATCGCCAAGCAGGATGAATTTATCGTCGGCTTTATATTGAATTGAACCAGGTTATTGCCGGATTTTCCTGTCGCTTTTGGAGCAAAGCCACGCCAAAGACTAACCGCTACCAAAAGAACGCATCCGCCCAAGAAGATTTCAGAAAAATCTCCAGTAAAAGGGAACGCGCGCGCATACTGTCCGCATTCAAAGCGATTGAAGGCTTTGCCATGTTTAGCCGCATTGCTACTGGATGCCGGCAGAGTTAACTGTGCCGAGAGACGCTCGGAACAAGTGGTAATCAGCAACAGCAAAGTCGCCGACTATCGCGTTCAGCAGAACGACGTTGGCGGCTTCTAAGGGCGACATCCGCGCCGCAGGCCCGGTTTACGGCAGCTTATAAAGACGGAAGCCAGACTGAAAAGCGCGGAGAACACGAAAATTAGGGGGGTTGAATTTCCCGCCGACGCATCTTTGAAACTCGTAATACTTAAAACGAGCGGCGTGAGGACGTTTCCACAAGCATAACCGGAAAACAAGCCGAGCGGCATACCGATAATAAGCCGTAGCAAGAGAGCCTGCCCGCGCATGACGCCCCGAATCTGCTTGCCAGTTGCGCTGAGCGTTTTAAGCAAGCCGTAAAATCTGATGTCTGCGGCGATTGTTCCCGCTATGTCGCTTTCATGCAGCATATTTTCGGGGAGCGCAAAGTCTAAATATTCCCGCGACAGCCACACTTGCCGCGCCTCCATTGCCGTGTCGCTTTGCCAATAACCTACAAGCGAAAAAGTTTCGGCGTATTTCCTATCGCCAACAGTAAACTCAAGCGGCACAGACGCGCTTATTTCAGCCAGAACGTCAAGTGCGTCAGGCGTAATCGTGTTACAGGCTATCTCTTTCGCGATTTTTTGCATCGAGCTTTAGGGTCTGCAAGGATTGCCTGCGCGATAAAAAGTTGCTTCTGATCCTGAGAAATGTTGCTCGCATTTTCGTCCAGAACTATATGATAGCCATAAGGCAGAGCGCGAATAAAGTGTCTGCACGTGCCGATCTCGCTGCTTCGGCAACCTTATTATCGCTCGCGTCAAGCCGCCCATATCGGATATTGTCCATAATCGTTCCCTCGAACAGCCATGCATTCCTGAAGCACCATGTCTTCGCCGCACAATGCTAAATCCTAACCCTGGGGTTTACTGATAATTCTGGTCGGCGACATGTACTGATCTGCCTTTTTTTGTCTGCAATGATTGAGAAAGGCGTGTTCCTGTGGTATAATTTTGCTAGCGGCGCAACATGTTTGAGGGCAATTTACAGACGAGTGAAAACTGATTTTCACCTCAGATGAATTTGTGCGCGCCAACGCTGACGTATTCGCTTCACGCAAACCGACTAGGGTTATATAGAGGGGGCTGTACCGCCATTTGTCCAGAACGAACGCGTCACGTTCTCGCGCCGATTCTTTCGACCGCTTCGTACACTGGCGTAAAATCAAGCATGAAAAAGTTGGCGGGTGATAGTAAACGCGGTTGAGCCGAAACTCATGAGCAAATTTGAAATTTGACTCTGAAAATTCTCGGATTGCAAAGAATAATGTTTCTGACGGCACCGCCACTGACGCCTCGCCGAAAACCTCAGAAACAGTGATGGCGCAGAGACAGAGCCCCAAAATCTTTAAGCTGGAATTGGCGTGACAGGCGGCCTATGACTGCGGTGAGAAAAGCTTTTAATATACTATGCTCTATGCTTTGAAACAGGCAGAATGCGGAGGCGCAATTTTGAAAAATATGATAGAGATAAGAGTCAGGCTGAGCATTATAAAGCCCCTTGAAGACAGGGTTTCAGCGCTTAATCGCCGATTGTGGGATGCTGAGGCTGAAGCCGCAGCTTTGCTTAAAAAATACGAAGAGGAAAGTCTTGATGTACAAAGGATTCAGAAAGATTCAATATGGAATTTTGCACAAAAAGTGATTGGAAAATTTGAAGCTCAGGTTGAAAAAGAAATTAAAGAAGAAATTGAGGCTAAAATCAATTATGACAGAGTTCTATCCGATATAAGCGAGCTTAAGAGGGAAAAGCGGGATCTTGGGCTTCGTCTGGCTGAGTTGCATCGCTTGGAGCGTGAATACGAGACGGAGCTGGAAAATCGCAGGATATATATCAACCAAAGGCTTTCTGAAACAGACGGATTGCAATATAAGAAGTACGATGAAAAAATCAAAGCCGTTGCAGGGCAGATAACCGAGATAAAAGAAGCTATAAATGCCGCGTCACACGTTAGTGCAACGGCTAAAAGCGCGGTAAAGTCATTTGAGAGCGCGGAGGGGTGGGCAACTTACGATATATGGGCGCGAGGCGGCTTAATTTCTCATATGGCCAAATATTCCCATATTGATGATGCTGAGGAATGCTTTAACCGGCTGTCATCCCAAATCAGAAATTTGAGTGCAGAGCTGAGTGATGTTCAAGACTTGCCAGCACCCTATTTGACTCAAATATCCGGAACTCAACGCACTATAGATTTTTGGTTTGACAACATATTTACGGATATTTCTGTGCGTTCACAGATTCGAGACAATATAGCGCAGCTCAAAGACCTGCTCGAAAAAGTAAGCGGCATTGAGGCAATTCTTGAAAGCAAATCCAGGGATCTGAACGTAAAGCTTTCAGACATCAAGCGTCGGCAAGAGGATCTGCTGGTTTCGCTGTAGCATTCGCATGCATCCAGTCTGGACTTTCTAAGGAAGTGTAGTAGCAAGGCAATGATGATGGCGAGGCGCCTTTCACTAGCACTTGCAACATATCAATGGCAAATGACGGCTTGACGATAAAACCGCACCTGTCTTGACGCAGATATCACCATCTGCTCAGACGAAAAAACCAAAATCCTGACTTCTCTGGGAGTCGGGCAGATAAGCTATACTTATTTTCATCGGAAAGTTCATCGGTGCATATGGCTGCAAATCAGTATATAGCAGTTTTAACCGTCTACTCGCCATCAGGCTGATGTGTGTCTAGTGAGGCGCGTTTATGCTCACTGAAAGCGTCAAGGCCAAACTGATGAAAACGCGTTGTTGAAATAAATGCCTTTTTTCGGTAGACGAACGTGAGGCGATGAAGGAAATTCGCTAAAAAACTGGTGAAATGGTCGCGCGCACCCGTGATTTTCGGCATGAAAGAAAAGGAAATCAAGCGGATTACGAATGCGTTAGTCGAACTTCAAGTCAGCGGGGCGCATAGCGGCTACTCTTCTTAAACAGCTTGCAGAAATCGAAAGGCTCGGAATTCTCGCAAACGCAATCTTTCAAGCCTTGCTGACTAAGACAGCGGCGAACAAACTCTAAGCGCTGAAGCCGTACTTTGAATTGCCATGCTGCAAGACGAATTTCAGCAGACGTTGCTGAAGGAGGTGCAAATCATCTTTTTGATGAGCCTTTTCAAAATGGTGATGCCGAAGGCCTCTGCGACGGCGGGATTGTGTTCACGCTTGCAATAGAGTGGGAGGATGTCTAAAAAATGAAAGCTAACAGAATGCCACGCAATGGAACGATAGGAATATTCTGCCCAAGCCACGTCGCCAACATGGATCATTATGCCCCTATTATAGCAGCGATAGAGCGGCTTGGCTTTGCTGTAAAACTTAGTGAGAATTTCTCAAAAGACACTCACGGATATGCCGCCAGCGCAGAGGAGCGCGCAGCGGATCTAAACTCACTTGTCGCTGACGATCAGGTGCAAATGATCTTATTCAGCGGAGGAGAAACAGCGGTCGAGTTGCTGCCGCTGATTGATTATGAAAATATACGCCGCAACCCTAAACTATTCAGCAGTTACAGCGACGGCACTTCCATACTCAACGCCATACATGCGCAGGCAGGCTTGATTACACACTACGGTGTTGGCGCTGGAGCGTTCTTTGACCTTCGCCACTACGATTATATGCAGTTCTGTTCCCACTTCGTCGAAGGTTACAGCGTAGAGCGCTTTATAAGAGACAGCGAATGGAGAACTCTAAGTTGCGGCACTTGTGAGGGTGCCTTAATCGGCGGGTACACTTCCTTGTTTGGGCTGATGCTTTCGAACGAATATTTTAAGTATGACAAAGACAAAAAATACTTACTGTTTCTTGAAGACAACGAGCGTTTCAGCAATGTAGGCGCGGTAGTCACGTATCTCTCGTTTATAGGTCAAAGCGCTTTCATGAGAAATGTCTCTGGACTGATTTTCGGACACTTCTCTGCCCATGTTCCAGAGGATTTACTGCGCTATTTTGAGCGTTTCGGGGATAAGTACAAAATTCCGATTGTTTACACAGATGATTTCGGACATGGATCACGGCACGCAATCTTTCCGATTGGCATGAATGCCATGCTTGATGCAGATAAGCAAACTCTAACCTTTCTATAAACAATTTAAGCTGGCAATTTACTGATCTGCAGCAGGACAATTTAACGCCCATTACATAATGCGTTTACTGGTGTTTTGTGGCGCACACAAATGTAACTTTGCTTAATTGGAATAAGTTGCAAATGTCGAATTGCGCTTAATAATTGAAT